>CAYPOV010000008.1:0-30839 GCA_964412385.1 uncultured Geminicoccaceae bacterium | reverse complement strand
AATGCACGCTCTACATTATAGGCTATGTCGGTCGGAGGGGCCGAGGCGAGCCAGAACGGGTTTGGAGACTTTATGCCCAGAAAATCGGAGGCGAGATTGGCCATGGCTCAGGTTTCTCCCATCAAATCCCGATGGATCGACATCGCGGCATCGCGACCTTGTGCGACGGCCGTTACGGTAAGATCATCACCCGCGGCCACGCAATCGCCGCCAGCCCAGACACGATCGATCGAGGTTTTGCCGTCATCGTCGGTTTTGATCTTGCGGCCCTCGAGATCGAGCGGGTCGGTCATCTCCAGAGTTTGGCCAATGGCGCGAAACACCTGATCGGCTGCCATCGTGAAGCGCTCGTCACTGCCGTCGGTCCGCACGAATTCGACTTGGCCCGAACCAAAGGCAACGGGCTGGGCATGGTGCACAATGCGCACACCCTTCGAGGTCGCAAGCTCCTGTTCATAGACTGAAGCACTCATCCGTTCAGGTCCACGCCGATAGACGATGGTGACATCGTCAGCCCCCAAGAGCCTGGATTGCACGGCAGCGTCAATGGCCGTCATGCCGCCACCAATGACAATAATCCGCCGGCCAATGGGCAGAGAGGCGAGATCCTCCGTCTGGCGCAAATCGGCGATGAAATCGACGGCATCATACATTGCTTCATCACGCTCGCCTTCGATCTCCAAGCGGTTGGTGCTGCCGAGGCCGATGCCGATAAAGACGGCGTCATGGCTCCCGAGAAGTTCTTCGAGCGTAACATGGATGCCGACGGCCTTGTCATAGTCGATCACAATGCCGCCGATCTTCAAGAGCCAGTCCACCTCGGCCTGTGCGAACCCGTCGACCGTCTTGTAGGCGGCGATCCCATACTCATTGAGGCCACCCGGCTTAGGACGCGATTCGTAGATAACGACATCATGCCCTAACATGGCGAGACGATGAGCACAGGCGAGCCCGGCAGGCCCAGCTCCGACCACCGCAACCGTCTTTCCGGTGGTCGCTGCGCGGGTGAATGGGTGGATCCCCTCGTTCATGGCGCTGTCGGTGGCGAAGCGCTGGAGACGGCCGATCTCGACAGGCTTTTTTTCGGCGTGCTCGCGCACACAGGCTTGCTCGCACAAGGTCTCCGTCGGACAAACGCGTGCGCACATGCCGCCAAGGATGTTCTGCTCGAAAATGGTCTTGGCGGCACCCTCGGGCTGGCCCGTTGCGATTTGGCGAATGAAGAGCGGGATGTCGATCTCGGTGGGACAGGCCTGGACACAGGGCGCGTCGTAACAGAAATAGCACCGGTCGGCGGCGACCTGCGCTTCGTGAAGCGTGAGCGGCGGATGGAGATCGCCAAAATTCTCCTGATAATCTGCACAAGATAATCTTCCCACTGCAATGCCAGGCGTCAGCCGTCCGTGCGCCACAGTCCTAGACCCCTGCCGGCATGTTGGCGGGATCGCGGATCACCGAACGCGGTGCCGTGAGCTCTTTCCATTTACTGAGGGCTGCATGAACGGGCGGAAACGGCTTGCGTTTCATAAACCTGCCCCGTCCCGGCGTCGGCTGAATGTTCTGGCCTTGTGACCAAACAATCTCGCCGCGCGAGATTGTATATCGCGGAAGGGCTGTCACCTTGACGCCTTCAAAGACGTTGTAGTCGATGGCCGATTTTTGCGTCGCTGCTGAAATGGTCTTGCCGCTTTTGGGATCGAACACGGTGATGTCGGCATCGGCGCCTTCGAGGATCGCCCCCTTCTTGGGATAGAGATTGAGAATGCGAGCAATATTGGTCGAGGTGAGAGCAACGAACTCCTCAGGGGTCAGCCGTCCGGTCTCGACCCCATAAGTCCAAAGGACGGAAAGCCTATCCTCGAGGCCTGCCGTGCCGTTGGGAATCTTGGTGAAATCCCCCATGCCCGCGCGCTTCTGCTCGGTCGTAAAGGCACAATGGTCGGTTGCCACCACCTGAAGCGACCCTGCGGCCAAGCCGGCCCACAAGCTCGCTTGATGGTCCTTGCTGCGGAAAGGCGGCGACATTACGCGCTGGGCCGAATGATCCCAGCTCTTGTTCTGATATTCGCTCTCATCGAGGATCAAATGCTGAACCAGGGGTTCGCCATAGACCCTTTGACCCTTTTGCCGGGCCCGCCGGATCGCCTCATGAGCCTCTTCGCAACTCACATGGACGATATAAACCGGAACGCCCGAGGCATCGGCGATCATGATCGCACGGTTGGCAGCCTCGCCCTCAACCTCGGGCGGCCGCGAATAGGCGTGGGACTCGGGGCCTGTTTTCCCCTCGGCAAGCAATTTCTGCTGCAGCGCTGCCACAACATCGCCGTTCTCGGCATGGACTAGAGGCATGGCACCGAGTGCCGCACACCGGCTGAAGGATGCGAACATCTCGTCATCATCCACCATCAAGGCCCCTTTATAGGCCATGAAGTGCTTGAAGGTATTGACGCCGCGATTCACGACTTCGGCCATTTCGTCAAAGATCCGCTCGGACCAGCCGGTCACACACATATGCCAGGCATAGTCGATGCAGGCCTTGCCGTCGGCTTTCTCTTCCCAGGTTTTCCAGGCTTCGAGCATGGAGCCATCGGGGGCCGGAATGCAGAAATCGATCACTGACGTGGTGCCACCCGATGCAGCTGCAAAGGTGCCGCTTTCATAGTCATCGGTCGTGAATGTTCCCATGAACGGCATTTTGAGATGGCAGTGGGGATCGATGCCGCCTGGAATGACCATGGCCTCAGAAGCGTCGATCACCTCATTGCCTTGAAGATCCTGGCCGATCTCGGCAATCGTCTCGCCCTCGATCAGCACATCAGCCTCATAAGTGCGATCCGCGGCGATAATGGTCCCGCCCTTGATGACCTTGCTCATTCCTTCACTCCCGTTCGTCAATATGCCTCGACCCTACGCAATCTCCGGGCCAGAGTCGCGTGTCCATCGCGATATCACTCAGGATTGCCGGGGCAACTTCCGTTGGCAAGGTTGTTGGCCTCGCTAGATTCTGCCACTTCCTCCGGCGTGCGATCGACAGCTATTCGGAATGAGCAGCTAGCATTACCCCCGTAACACTGGTTGGGAATATCGAAATTGCGGAATGTCGATGCACCGGCTGCGAGCCCACCAATTGACTGCACGGGGCTTCCCCCATTGTTGAATTCGACCCTGATGTTCGAGGGGCCCGACGAGTCGTTGCCGATATTACGAACCCTTACACGAATTTCTTCAGCTAGACCGCCGCCTTCAGGTGCTACGCAGTAATGTTGCGGCAATGTGTTCGGGCCAGCAGCGTCTGGGTCTTCAAATGGATCTTCAGGTGCCTCAGGAGCTGGTGGAAACGGCTCTTCGGGAACCAGATCGGGCAGTCGAGGGCCATCATCGTCCGGCACTTTCACCTCGACCACACGTTCGCGGATCTGCTCAACATCGATCGAGCCTGCGGCTTGGCTCGCATGGCCACCGCCATTGCCATCTCCGCCATTGCCGCCACCGCCCGGACAACAGTCGCAACAGCCGGTGCAGCAGGAATGTCCACAACCTTTGTAGCAAGTCCGCTGCGGAGACTCGAAGTCCTCGGGTCCGCCAACACCTGAGGCCGCCATCATTGCCGGGTCGGGTGGCGAGGTGGTGTAGACAGCCGTCACATCGAGACTCTTCGGGCTCGTGATCACAACGAAGCCCTCGAAATAAGGTTCGGGTGATGTACCCTCGAAGGCCTCCTCGATCAGGGTGTTACAATTCGTCTCCAAGGCATGAAGTGGGTCCAGACTGTCAAGACCCAGGCTGTAGGTCTCGCCTTGGATCTGTGGATCGGGCGGAAAGCTCACCGCGAGGCGCTTGTCGAAACGAACCGTCTCAAAATCGGGATTGAAAACGTTGACCGTCGTTCCATAAACGCCGGGGCGAAGCCTTAGATCGTCGCCGTCCTCGCTGATGCCGCAAACGACCTTGGCGGCGTAGCGATAATAGGTCTCGCCCGTCTCGTCGGGATTTCCGTCTCCATCGAGATCCTGACCCTCGATCCGCATGGGCACATAGGTGGCATTGTTCGCGTCGTAGAGTTCGTCGAGTTCGCCTGCATCGTCGACAATGACACCGAGATAGCCGTCACCTTGAGCGAGATCGATCGGCAGATCGACAGTCACGCGGCGTGTATCAGGCACATTTTGAACGAAATCGATTGAGGTTCCGCCAATCCGTCGGTCATCTTCGATGATCGCGTCGTCATCCGACCAGTAGAAACCGACCAAGACACCTTCTTCGAGCGTATTGCCAAGGTTTTCGAAAGTGAATTCGGCCTCGATCGTCTGTCCGGCTGCAGCCACGAACCGCGGTTCGACCTCGCCTTGGACGCGATCGAGAACATTACCGTCAGTGCCAAAAACTTCGGTGCGGCGGTGTTCTCCAAAGCCGTTGATGCACGCGTCGTGTCGCCAATGCACGACCGAGAGATCCGGCGAGGCCAGCAGTGCCGGTTCTTCGTCGGAATAGAGGGAAATAAGTCCTGCGACCGTATCCTCGCCGAGATAGACGGATGCGTTCAGGCCATTGGTCGCGAAATGCTCGAAAGTGTCCCCGGTCGTGCTGTAAAGAGAGCAATCGGGCAACAATCCCGTGACCCTGGTCAATGCCCAAAGAGAAAGGGGCAGTGCTGAAAAGTCAGTAGGATTGTCACCGTAAGCGTTGTAGTCGTTTTTTATATTCGCAGTAATCCAAGACGCATTGGCATTGAAAACGGCATCGCTTTCTATTATCCAGCAAGCGTCGATCACCATGTTATAGTAGAGAAGGGCCTGATTGACCCCAAAAAGATCTTCGCTCGTACTCCATACATCATTATGCCCGTTATTGAGACCGACCGAATAATTATTATAGCTCACGGGGCCGAAATAGATCAGATCCGAAGGATGGCGATTGAAGGCGTCAATGGCGTCGGCAAACTCTTGAAAGGGACCGCTGGCTAGAGTTTGGGTTCTGAATTCCGTTGCGAGGTAGGCGCGCTCGACCGGCCGCTCGCCGCCTGGTTGATTGCCGCATACGATTTCGAAGATCTGTGCGCTTGCAGTGCCGGAGGCAATCGTTCCTAAAATGATAGCAACGACGAGTACGAATTGGTTGATTTGTTTCATTGTTGGCCTCCGGGAACCGGATCCCCATGATTTCGCAAGAGGCGCTGTTGATCCGATGTCATCGGTTGATCTGGCATGGGACGGCCGATCACAGGGGTGGGTGCGGGTCGCGGTGCTCGCATGTAGAACGGCTGATCGGGCGAGGCACTGCTTATTGGCTTGGAGCCCTCGGAATAACGTTCCGATACCCGCTCGATAAGGTCCTCGAACATCTCTAAACTCATCGGCGTTTGCGCAGGCGGCTCGATCGGTATGTCTCGGCGCGCGATACCGATTGTTTGTGGCTTAGACAGCACGTCGAGCATACTCTCGAGACGCGTCCTGCTTCTCTCGTCAAGCTCCTGTTCTAAGAGTTGCTGCCGGATTGCGTCCAGACGAGTATCGGGCGCCGGAGGCACGACCATCGAGACGATGCCGTCCGGCAAGCTGTCGGGACCGAATGCGAGGCTTTCGTCATCGCGCAATCGAACAGCCAATCCGATACTGCTGAAGATTTTTCCTTCGACCACCCGGAAGCGTCCGAGTCCGCAACCCGTCAGTGGGCATATGCTCGTTCCGTTGCCGGCTACGAACACGACATCATGATCGCCCTCTCGGAAATACAAATCTCCCGGCAAAAGCATGACACGCCCGGTCGAAGGCTCATAGCCTCCCAGAAAGCGCAGCGTCAGGGTCGAGCCATCGACGCTTCCGCGCAGGACCTCATCAATGTCATAAGTTATAAAGCTATGCGGGGCGACGAGATAACCATCACCAGGCTCAGACATCCGATAATCGATGGCAACGACGCGACCCCTTACGATCGCCTCCGAATGTTCGACACCACGCTGCCAATCCCATCGCTCCCCCGGCACCTGCGCAGACAGAGATGTCACCTGAAGGAATCCTGTGACAAGCACAGCGCAAAACAGTCGGCGAATGGAGTTCATGGGAGCCTCCCTTCGAGATGCCTTATTCTTTAGACGAATCAGTTCA
This sequence comes from uncultured Geminicoccaceae bacterium, assembly GCA_964412385.1. Classification (GTDB taxonomy): domain Bacteria; phylum Pseudomonadota; class Alphaproteobacteria; order Geminicoccales; family Geminicoccaceae; genus JBGSYN01. Next base: position 24,732 of record CAYPOV010000008.1, on the reverse strand, counting down.
TCGCTTAAATTGTTCTATTCACGTTACTAAAAAAGTGAGCCGATGATGAGCGAAATCTGTCCTATCGCTTCGATTATTCTCGCATCGGCTCAAGGAAGAGAGGGAATGCGCATCTCAGGTTGAAAAAGTCGCAAACACATAAACCAAATGAGCTAGGGAACGATTTCGGCCGTTTCGACCACGGCATGGAACAGCACGTTGGCCCCCGCTTCGGCCCAGGCGGGTGTGATTTCTTCGTCTTCGTTATGGCTCAGGCCATCGACACAGGGGCACATCACCATGGCTGCGGGCGCTACGCGATTGACCCAGCAAGCGTCATGCCCGGCGCCTGAGACGATGTTGCGATGGCTGTAGCCCAGGCGCTCGGCCGCATCGCGGATCGCCTTGACGCAACCCTCGTCGAACGCTGGCGGATCGAACTGGCCTACAATGTCGAGCGTCATGCCGAGGCCGATCTCATCGCAGATTTTCTGTGCACCTTCGCGCACGCGCTTTTCCATATCCAAAAGGATGTCGAGATTGGGCGAGCGGATATCGACGGTGAACACCACCTCGCCAGGAATGATGTTGCGGCTATTGGGGCGGACATCGCAATGACCGATCGCACCGACGGCATTGGGCGCATGGGACCAGGCGATCTCATCGACCAATTGGGTGATCCTCGCCATGCCGAGGCCCGCATTCTTGCGCATCGGCATCGGCGTGGAGCCCGTGTGGCTCTCCTTGCCGGTAATGGTGAATTCCATCCAGCGAAGGCCTTGGCCATGGGTGACCACACCGATATCGGTGTTTTCCGCTTCGAGGATCGGTCATTGTACGATATGCAGCTCGAAAAAGGCGTGCATCTTGCGCGCGCCCACTTCTTCCTCGCCTTTCCAGCCTGTCCGCTCCAGTTCTTCGCCGACCGTGGCGCCGCCGGCATCCTTTCGGGCGTAAATCTCGTCGAGATCGAGCACACCTGCGAAGACGCCTGATGCCATCATGGCGGGGGCAAAGCGTGTGCCTTCTTCATTGGTCCAATTGACGATGACGATCGGCCGGCGCGTCTTGATCTCGAGCTGATTAAGTGTGCGGATAAGCTCGAGTGCGCCGAGCACGCCCAGGACACCATCATACTTTCCGCCGGTCGGCTGAGTGTCGAGGTGCGAGCCGACATAGACAGGTAGCGCATCCGGATCGGTGCCTGCCCGCATCGCGAACATAGTGCCCATTTTGTCGACACCCATGGAGAGCCCCTCAGCCTCACACCATGTCTGAAACAGCCGGCGCCCCTCGGCATCCTCATCCGTTAGCGTCTGACGGTTGTTGCCGCCTCGCACACCCGGGCCGATCTTTGCCATTTCCATCAGGCTGTCCCAGAGCCGCGCGCCGTCAATCTTTAGATTTTCACCCGGTGCCGTCATCCGTGCCACCTATTGTTTCGCTACCCTCACTATACCACGGGGTGGCCCAAAGCCTCTCAAGATGCAAGGCCTATACCGTCTAGCCGGTGTGAAGCTTGCAAGGAACACACCGACTGACGTCGAAGGAAATAACAATGCATGACAATGCCGCCGCCCGTTATCGCTTGGGAATGCTGACACCGTCGTCCAATACGGTGTTGGAGCCCATGACCTATGCCATGCTGCAGGGGCTCGAGGATACGACTGCGCATTTTGCGAGATTCCGGGTGGTGGAGATCTCCCAAGCCCAGACACGATCAGGGCAGTTCGATCTCGAACCGATGCTGGAAGCCGCCGATCTTCTTGCCAGCGCCAAGGTGCAAACGGTTTGCTGGAATGGGACTTCGGCAGGCTGGATGGGATTTGATGCCGATGAGCGCTTGTGCGAGGCGATCACCGAACGGACAGGGGTCAAGGCGTGCACTTCGGTTCTGGCGCTGAACGAGATCTTTCGGCTGACCAAGGTGAAGAGCTTCGGGCTTGTCACACCCTATCTGAGCGAGATCCAGCAGCCCATCATCGCCAACTACCAAGCTGCGGGTTTTGAGTGTGTTGCGGAGCGCCATTTGCAAGATCGGGGGAATTTTTCCTTTGCCGAGCACGGCGAAGAGGTCATCGCCCGCATGTGCCGCGAGGTAGCGCAAGCCGAGCCCGATGCGATCACCATCTTCTGCACTAATCTCCGTGGTGCCCGCATCGTCCCCCAACTCGAACAGGAACTCGGGATCCCGATCTATGATACCGTCGCCACGGCAGTCTGGGCCGCCATGTGCCAAGCCGGAAGCCGGCCCGATCGCGTCCAGGGTTGGGGCCGGCTGTTCTCGGAAATCTCGTAGAGACCGGCGCGTCCCATCCATCGTTGCAACTTCCTCCGGATCAGCATAATGGGGCGCCGGTACAATGAGGAGGCAGCTTGATGGTTGATCAATCAACGCGCGTGGGTCTTGTCGGAATCGGCACGATCGGCAAGCCGATGGCGCTCAACATCCGAAAAGGCGGTTTTCCTCTGGCCGTCTTCGATTTCAACCAGCAAGCCGTCGCCGATCTCATCGAAGCGGGGGCGGAAGGCAAAGCCACACCCGCCGAAGTCGCCGCGGTCAGCGATGTCGTCGTCACCATGGTACCGGACGCGCCTGATGTCGAAAAAGCCGCTCTCTCTGCGGGAGGTATCATCGAGGGGCTGCGCGAGGGTGCTGTCTATATCGACATGAGCACGGTTGATCCTGCCACGTCGCGCAAGATCGGTGCTGAAATGGCCAAAAAGGGCATTCGAATGATCGATGCCCCCGTCGGACGCTCGGTCGATCATGCCTATCGGGGTGAGCTTGCCATCATGATGGGCGGCGATGAGGCCGATGTCGAAGAGGTCATGCCGATCCTACGTTGTATGGGCAGTGATTTCACCTATTGCGGCCCGCTCGGCTCGGGCCACGCCATGAAGCTCACCAACAACTATATCGCCTGCGGTATTCTGTCGGTGCTCTCGGAGGCCCTTTCCTTCGGTATGGCCTCTGGCCTCAAGCTTGAGAAAATCATCGAGCTTGTCGGTTCCACCGGGGCGAGAAGCGGGATCCTACTCGATCTATTGCCTTCGCGGGCGTTCAAGGATGACTTCGGTCTTGGCTTCAAGGCAACGCTTGCCCAAAAGGATGTTCGCTTGGGTCTCAAAGTCGCCGAGGAAAATGGTCTCGATGCGCCCGTGGGCAATGCTGTCTTCGAAACCCTCAAGCGCGCGATCGACGAAGGCTACGGCGATGACGACTTCACCTCGGTGTTGCGCGTGAATGAATCCAGAGCCGATGTCCGTATTCGCTTCGAGGACCATGGCGGCCGCTCGCGCAGTGTCGACTAGCGGTTCAACAACGCAAGGAGCGCATTTCGTGCAAGGACGAATTCCTGCGACAATCGTCACGGGCTTTCTCGGTGCCGGCAAGACGACGATGATCCGGCATCTTGCCGGCGCCGCCAACGGTAAGCGTTTGGCCTTCTTGATCAACGAGTTCGGCGATCTGGGCGTTGACCGCGAAGTTCTCGCTGGCTGTGGTCTCGATGGCTGCCAGGAGGATGAAATCATCGAGCTTGCCAATGGCTGTATCTGCTGCACCGTCGCCGATGATTTCTTGCCGGCCATGCGCACATTGTTGGCGCGCGATCCAAGACCCGAACACATCATTATCGAGACCTCCGGCCTGGCCTTGCCGAAACCTTTGGTTCAGGCATTCAATTGGCCGGATGTGCGCAGCAAGCTGACAGTCGATGGTGTGGTTGCCGTTTGTGACGCCGAGGCGATCGCCAAGGGTCTGTTCGCCGCTGATCCTGAGGCCCTGCAACGTCTGCGTGAGGCCGATGACGCGATCGATCACGAAACGCCGCTCGAGGAATTGTTCGAAGAGCAGCTCGGCTCGGCCGATTTGGTCATCGTCAACAAGGCTGATTGTATCGATGCGGCAATGCGTGATCGGGTGGAAGCAGCGATCAAGCGCGAGATCCGAAGCGGTGTTCCGCTCATCTGGGTCGAGCATGGCGAGGTCGATCCTCGAGCGGCGCTGGGCCTCGGCATTGCTGCCGAAGACGATCTCGCAAGCCGGAAATCTCATCATGACGGTGACGCTCATGATCACGACGATTTTCGAAGTATCGTTGTCGACCTGCCTTGCCTGAACGATCCCGATGGTTTTACGGAACGCCTGGCCGATATCATCCGTGCTCACGAGATCTTGCGTGTGAAGGGCTTCCTCGCCATAGACAGCAAAGCCATGCGCCAAGTGCTGCAGGCGGTGGGTCCACGCATCGAGCGCTACTACGATCGTCCTTGGCGGCCAGGTGAAGGTGAGAGCGGCTGTCTCGTCGTCATTGCCGAAACCACGGTATTGCGCGATCCCGAGCCAATCCGGGCGGCGATCGTCGCGGCGGCCGGCTAGTCGTCCGCAGTCGCGCCAAGACGCCTCCACGAAGCTGCCTTGCATTGACGGCTCAGTCTGGCATCTTTCCGATGCAACAATCAGAATGATGAATGGAGGCATGATGACACTCAAACAACTCGCTTGGGGCGCAGTCCTCGCCGGCGCATTGGCTATCGGGACAAGCGGGCCCCTGACGGCCCAGGAGGAGCCCATCAAACTGCGCATCTCGACAGCCGCCGTCGAAGGCGATTGGCATGCGCAAGCACTCTACATATTCAAGGACTGGCTCGACCGCTCCTCGCCCGGAACGTTCGATGTCGAAATCCACACAGGGGCGACGCTTTTCAAGCAAGGTACCGAGCCTGTAGCGATCCAGCGCGGCAATCTCGAGATGACGCTGATCTCGATGCAGGATGTCGCCAAGCAAATCCCGGAGCTCTCGATCTTTACGGCAGGCTATCTGATCCGTGATCCTGGCCATCAATGGGAAGTGTTCACGGGCGACATCGGAGACGAGGTTAACGCCGACGTTGCGCAGACCATGAGTATCGAGTTGTTGGCGCCGTTCTATCTCGGCACTCGGCAGGTTAATCTCAGAGGCGACAAGAAGATCAGCACGCCGGCCGACATGGATGGTGTGAAGCTGCGCATGCCAGGATCGCCCACCTGGCAGTTTTTGGGCGAGGCTCTGGGTGCAAGCCCAACACCACTTGCTTTCCCTGAGGTCTACACGGCCCTCCAGACCGGCACGATTGACGGTCAGGACAATCCTTTGCCGACCGATCGGGCTGCCAAGTTTTATGAGGTGACGGATCAGATCGTGCTCACGAGCCACCTCGTCGACGTCGTCTTTTTGGGGCTCTCGGCGTCGGTTTATACCGAAATGACGGACAAGGAGCGCACGCTCGTCGACTACGCCGCCAATGCTGCAGCTTGCTTCAACAATCTCAACCGTATTCTCGACGAACAGGATCTGATCGCTTTCTTCAAGGGCGAAGGGCTCGATGTCTATGAGCCCGATGTTGAAGCCTTTAGGACGACAGTCCAAGCGGCCTATCTGGAATCGGACTTCAGCGCTGATTGGCCCGAAGGCATGCTGGATCGGGTGAACGCGGTCGAGGTCACGGAGACTGGCTCGATCCCGGGTTGCTAGGCCTTCTCGGGCTGCGCGCCAAGCAGGGCGCCGAAGCCGTTGCGGCACTCCTTTTCACCGCAATGTTCGGCGCCTTTTTGCTGCAAGTCTTCACGCGCTATGTCTTGAACGCGCCGCTCTCCTGGACACTCGAATTTTGCCTCATCGCCTATCTTTGGACCACGTTTTGGTGCTGCGCTTTCTTGCTGCGCGAGCGCGATCATATCGCCTTCAACTTGGTCTATGACAGTGTTCCGCCCCATGCGCGGCGGCTCCTCGCCATGTTCGGAAGCGGTCTCTTGGCGGTCGTCTTTCTTGCAGGTTTGCCTGGCACCTTCGATTTCATCACGTTCATGGCGATCGACCGCACCTGGGTTTTGCAAATCCGCTTCGATCTGGTCTATTCGATCTTTTTGGTATTTATGATCGCGGTCATTCTGCGCTCATTGTGGCGGCTCAAGATCTTGGCCGGGCCCGATTGGCGCTCGGAAATCTAAGCCGATCTCATGACCATTCCGTTTCTTTTGCTCACGGCGGTATTCCTGCTGATTGCGGCAACCGGACTGCCGATTGCTTTTGCCAAGCTTGTCGCGGGCTTTTTTTATCTTTTCTACACCGGACAAGATGTCGGGCTTGCTTCGGAACAGGTGCTTAACAGTCTCTTCGAGAGCTTCGTGATCTTGGCGGTGCCCCTCTTCATTTTTGCCGCCAATGTGATGAATGCAGGAGCGATCTCGGATCGTCTCTTGGATTTTTGTCTTGCCGTGGTCGGTCGGTTTCGAGGCGGGCTAGCCCATGTCAACGTTGTGGCATCGTTGATCTTTTCGGGCATGAGCGGCAGTGCGATCGCCGATGCTGCGGGCATTGGCCGGATCATCATCGAGATGATGACCAAAGAAGGGCGCTATCGCCCGGGATTTGCAGCCGCTCTGACGGCGGCCTCTGCCACCATCGGCCCGATCATTCCCCCCTCGATCCCGATGGTGCTCTATGCGCTCGTTTCAGGCTCTTCTGTCGGCTATCTTTTCCTGGGCGGTGTCATCCCCGGTCTCTTGATGGGTGGTACCCTGATGGCAACGATTTGGATGATCGCACGGCGCCGCAACTTCCCGATCGAAACGCCTGTTCCGCTCAAAGAACTCCCGCGTACGACCTTTCGTGCACTCCCTCCCTTGCTGCTGCCGATCATTCTGCTTGGCAGCATCTATGGCGGTGCCACAACACCGACCGAGGCGGCATCGATTGCCGCAGCCTACGCATTGATCTTGGCGCTTATTGTTTATCGCACCGTGCCTCTCAAGGATCTCTATAGAATCTTAGTCGACACGGCACGCTCGGCCGGCATGATTGCCCTCATTGTTGGCGGTGCCTTTCTGGTGAATTACGCTGTTGCCGCCGAACGCGTGCCATCGGCCGTCGCAGCCTGGCTTTCATCGCTTGAGATGTCCCAAGTGACATTTCTCCTCGCCGTCAATCTCCTCTTCTTATTGTTGGGCTGCGTCTTCGATGTGACGACTATGCTCCTGATCGTCGTGCCGCTGCTCTTGCCGACGGTCCAAGCCCTTGAGATTGATCTCGTCCATTTTGGTGTTGTCGTCGTCGTCAACACTATGATCGGTCTCATCACCCCGCCCTATGGCGTGCTGCTGTTTGTCATCAATGGGCTAACGGGCATTCCACTTCGGGACATCATCGCCGAACTTTGGCCGTTTCTTGCGACACTGATCCTGGCACTTTTGCTCATGGTCCTTTTTCCGGACCTTGTTCTCTGGCTCCCTCGTCAGTTCGGCTACGGCAGCTGATCGGGCTTGCAGCGCTTGCAGGCGCGAAAGCCCGCTGATTGAGCATCGGCTGCGGTCGCAAAGAAACGGACATTTTCACGCTTGGGCGTACGCGCAGGACAAACTGGGCGGCAGTAAATACCGGTGGTCACAACGCCCGTGATAAACTGGCCGTCAAAGGCAGGGTCGCGATTGCTGAGGGCCTGCCAGTATATCTCGTCCGCTGCCATAGATCGCTCCAATGATCGCCGTTCAGAGATAGACTTGAAGCATCTGGGATACGACCCGATTCGTGCATAAGTTCAGGCGACCTCGGCAAGAGTCTCCAGCGGCAGATAGGCTGGACGTTGCGCGGTCCTTTGCATCCAAGCTCGGACATGAGGATAGGGATCGAGTGCGATCGCGGCTTCTGATGCCGTATGGGCGTAACCATAGAGCGCGATGTCGGCAATCGTGTAGAGATCGGGAGCGAAATAATCATGCCCATTGAGATGTCGCTCCATTACGTCGAGTGCAGCCCGTCCGTTCTCCTCGAGCCAAGGCAGTCGTGCTCTAAGCTCGTGATCCTCCGGCAGAAAGCGGCGGATGAAGCGTGCCCAGGCAATATTCGGCATCACCATGCTCTGTTCAAAGAACATCTATCGCAGAACCTGTGCCTGGGCGCGACCGTCATTGGGGAACAATGCGGTACCGTTTGCGAGAAAGCAGAGAATTGCATTCGATTCAGCGAGATAGCGGCCGTCGTCAAGTTCCAGTACCGGCGTCTGACCGGCGGGATTGCAGTCTATGAATTCAGGCGTTCGGCTCTCGCCCTTGAAGATATCGACCGGCACGATCTCGCAGGACCGGCCGGTTTCGGCCAAGAGGAGGCGTATTTTATAGCTGTTGCCAGAGAGCGCGTTGGCGAATAACCGCATGACGTCCTTCCCAATCCCGAAAACCCAGCGTTGATAGGGTGACGCTAGCGGCACAAAGCCGCTTTCGGAATAGCAGCAATTGACAAAATATTCTTTCAAAATCTGAAAGAATTCATGGATCAGCAACGTGCCATGCGAGTTTGTCAAACCGTCGCGGATAGTGGCAGTCTTGCCGCCGCGAGCCGGCATTTACACCTCTCGTCACCAACCGTGTCGCGAGCCATCGACACTCTCGAGGCGCATCACGGCGTTGCTCACTTGCGGCGCGCCACGCGCGCCCTGAGCGTGACGGATTCGGGCCACAGCTATCTTGAGATGTGCCGCCGTGTCTTGAGCGAGATCGATGACGCCGATCGCGCGATTTCGGGAACGGCAGAGAGCCCTCGCGGCCGGATCAGAGTGACGGCTCCCGTTCAATTCGGACGTCTTCATATCGGTCCGATCGTGCTCGAATTTTTGCAAAAGCATCCTGATGTTGGTATCTCGCTCGTTCTACTCGACCGTCCGGTCAACCTCGTCGAGGAGGGCTTTGATCTCGCACTTCGCATCGGCAATTTGGAGGACAGTGCCATGACCGCTATCCGCGTTGGCGAGGTTCGCCGGGTCGTGTGTGCAAGTCCAGACTAGCTCGAGCGTTTCGGAGTACCGACAACCCCTCAAGAACTTTTGCAACACGAACTGGTCGAGTTTAGCGCCATGGCCGCATTTGGCGCCATCTGGAGCTTTCATCGAGATGGGCGAGACGTCACGATCAAACCCAAGGTCCGATTTCTGGTCAATGACACGCAGGTGGCGATCAACGCGGCCGTCGGAGGGCTGGGCGTGATCCGACTTCTCTCCTATCAGGTCGCGACGGCACTATCCGAACGCCAACTCACGATCATTCTCGAAGCATTCGAGTGCCCACCGATCCCGATTCACATGCTTCGGCCCGGTGGCCGTTCGGCATCGCCGACACTACAGGCTTTCGTGGGGTTGGCACGAAAGCGGCTTGCCAAACGTTTCGTTTAATACTCATCTCTCCCTCATTCATTTCCAGTATTTGTCGAGCTTCATGCATCCAGAGATCTTTATTGCCACTCTGACATCACCCGTCGTGCTGTTCTTTGTGCTGGGCTTGGCGGCCGCTTTGGCGCGCTCGGACATGTCGATCCCGGAATCCTTCGCCAAGGGTATCGCACTCTATCTGATGATCGCCATCGGCCTCAAAGGTGGTGTCGAGATGTCCAAGAGCGGTCTCGATTTTCAAGTTATTGCGGTGATGATCGCTGCGATCGGCTTGTCATTCGGTCTGCCGCTCCTCGCCTTTCAGTATCTCAAACGCCTCACGCGGCTCGATCGTGTCAATGCTGCTGCAGTGGCGGCCCATTATGGCTCGATCTCGATCGTCACCTTCGTTGCCGCGACCGAGGCTGTTCGCCTGACGGGCCTGTCGCAATCCGGCTATCTGGTCGCGGTCGCCGCCATCATGGAAAGCCCGGCCATCATCAGCGCCCTCTATCTTGCCGGCAGTGCAGCACGGCCCCAGAACTCGATCGCCGGCTCGCAACCCGGTGAACTGTTTCGCGAGGTGGCGCTCAATGCCTCGGTCGTGACCCTCCTGGGCTCATTGATCATCGGTTGGGTCTCGGGCGTTGATGGATTTGCGCGCGTCGAGCCCTTTTTCGTCACCCCCTTTCAAGGGGTTTTGTGCGTCTTTCTCCTCGATATGGGCCTTGCCGCGGGGCGCGGGCTCAGGCGCGGGTGGCGTGATCTCGATCGTGGCACGCTCGCCTTCGGGGTCCTCATGCCGCTCTCTTCGGCAGTGATCACAAGCGTTGTCGCCCTAATCCTGCGCCTTCCCGCAGGCGATGCGGCACTTCTGATCACGCTCGCCGCTTCGGCCTCCTATATCGCCGTGCCGGCAGCCATGCGTCTGGCTCTACCGCAAGCCCAACCCTCGATCTATCTCACTTTGTCTCTTGGGATTACCTTCCCCTTCAATCTCACCCTCGGCATTCCGCTCTATCTCTTCTTAGGCAATCTGATCGGGACATAAGAGGTCAAGACTCATGCATACCAGGCGAAGGCTCGAACTTATCATCGAACGCATGGCACAAGCCCGTGCAGGCTCGATATTGAGAGATGTCGGCATCAAAGGCTACACGGTTTTTCACGCCGTAGGCGGTTATGCCGATGGCCAAGAATGGCAGAGCGATGCTGATATCTCGCTCGCCCAGGACATGGTGATGATCATCGCCATCGGCGATCGCAATACCATCGATCGGGCGCTCGAACAGCTTCACCAATTGCTCGATGCTCATATCGGCGTTCTCAGCGTAAGCGATGTCGAAATCTTGAGGCCGGAGAGGTTCTAGCTCGAAAGTCTCAACAGCATTCGATAGATTGCCGGCGTCGACATTGAGGGGAACACGATCCGATGCTCGAAACGCGAATTTTCCGGCGGCTTGTCGCAGCATACTTTGCTGATCGAGTTGGATTGGCAGTCTCGGGAAGTCTCATGATCCTCGCGTTCTCGATTGGGGGGGTGCCTGCTGCTGCCGGAGAAATGCCCGACAAGCTCAATTTTCCGGAGGCCGTTCCAGGATCATCGGAGAGCCGGATCGCGGAACGCTTCGTTCTTGAAGGACAAGAGCCCTGTCTGCCTCATGCACTGCCATCGACCCGGGCCGGGTCGCTCGCTTGGGCCTATCCTGATCACGGCACACACCTGGATGAGCCGAGTGGCAAGACGTCCAGCGCTGCAGGTCTTGATGGTCTCGGCCTCTTGACCGCATTGGCGATCGATTGGGCCGTTCAAGGTACGAGAGCACCGCGGGCTGGGAGCGACTGTGTTCGTTGATCACAATGTCGTCGCCAGCGATCGCCAGCGATCGCCAACAGCGCCAGGCCCTAGCCTGCACAAAATTAAGGCAGTACACTCCGGCCACGACGTCAAGCTAGCCTTATCAATAGCCAACATGGTGCTTGGCGAAATGAGAAGAAGATGCGGCACGCGGTTTGCAGGGACCAAACAGCCTGATTGAGTGGTTGGTGGACGGGTAATGGCCAAGGTCGAACTGGCGGGGGTAACCAAGCGTTACGGTGCGACAACAGCCGTTAACACCGTGAGCCTGGTGGTTCGCGATGGTGCTTATTGTTGCCTCTTGGGCCCCTCGGGCTGCGGCAAGACCAGCACGCTTCGCATGATTGCCGGCCATGAGCGGATTTCCGAAGGCGATGTCGCCATCGGTGGCGATGTCGTGAATGACCGCCCGCCCGCACGTCGCGGCACCGCCATGATGTTCCAGAACTATGCGCTGTTTCCGCATCTCTCCTGCCTCGACAACGTCGCTTTTGCCCTCATGATCCGCAAAGTGCCGAAAGCGGACCGCCACCGAAAAGCACGGGAAATCCTCGAACTCGTCCACATGGGCGAGTTTGCCGAGCGCATGCCGGCGCAGCTTTCCGGCGGCCAGCAACAGCGTGTCGCGTTGGCTCGCGCCTTGATCACTAATCCGCAAGTGCTGCTGCTCGACGAGCCGCTATCAGCACTCGATCCGTTCTTGCGCGTGCGGATGCGTGAGGAACTGAAAAAGCTTCAGACGGATCTCGGTCTGACCTTCATCCATGTCACCCATAGTCAGGACGAGGCGATGGCGCTCGCCGACCACATCGTGGTGATGGAGGATGGCAAAATCGCCCAGGAAGGCGCGCCCCGCGATGTGTTCGACTATCCGCGCTCAGCCTTCGTCGCGCGCTTTATGGGCGGCCATAATGTCGTGCCGCGCCAGCTATTCGACGAGGGTCGTGGCGATGTTGCCATCCGCCACGATATGATCCGGATCGGTGCACCCGAGCCAGGCGAATTCGGCGTGGAAGCCATTGTCCGCTTGATCGAGTACCAAGGAATCATGGTCAAAATTCGCGTCGATGCGGCAGGCGAAAGTCTTGCGCTCACCGTCGACGAGGCAAGCTTTGTCGCCAATCCCGTCGAGATCGACAGTGCGGTTAGCCTCTCCTGGTCAGCCGATGCCGTGCAGTCACTCCACTAGTGCCGTACTGCGGCCATCAATTTGCCCCCAGAAACCAAAGGGAAAGGACCTGAGATGAAGACACGATATCGCGTATTGGACCGGACCGGTGGTCTCAGCCGCCGCGACTTGCTGCGCACGACCGCTGTCGCGGGCACGGGAGTTGTTGCAGCGAGTGCGTTTCCGGCGCCGTTCGTCCATGCCCAAGATCCGATTTCATTGCACATCGCGGGCACAGGCGTGAACGCCTTCAAGGAAATTGCCGACAAGTGTAAAGAAGACACCGGCATGAGCCTCGAGTTCACGACCTTGACCTCGGACGATGTCGTCAAGCGCGCTGTCACGCAGCCGACCAGCTTCGATTTGCTCGACAGCGAATATTGGATGCTTAAGAAAATTATCCCGTCGGGCAATCTGCGCGGCATGGATGTCTCCAAGGTCAAGCTCTATGACCAGATCGTGCCGATTTTCACCCAGGGCAAGCTTCCTGATGGCACCGACACCTCCCGCATCGGCACGGCACCCATCAAGGTCTCCTATCTGCCAGAGGAAAATGCCAAGGATTTTGCAGCCGAGCCCACCGGCTTCATGACGCTGATCCCAACCGTCTATAATGCCGATACATTGGGAATTCGCCCCGATCTCATTGGCCGGCCGATCGAAAGCTGGGCCGAGCTCGTCAATCCCGAATTCGAGGGCAAGGCCTCGATCCTCAATATCCCGTCCATCGGCATCATGGACGCCGGCATGACCGCCCAGGCCGCAGGAGCTGCGGAATATGCCGATATGGGCAATATGACTACCCAGGAAATCGATCAGACCATCGACTTCCTGATCGAAGCCAAGAATGCAGGGCAATTCCGAGCGCTCTGGAAAGAGTTTAACGAAAGCGTCAATCTCATGGCCTCGGGCGAGGTCGTGATCCAGTCAATGTGGTCGCCGGCTGTGACCAAAGTCCGCCAGCAGGGTATCCCTTGTGTGTATCAGCCACTCAAGGAAGGCTATCGTGCCTGGGGTGGCGGTCTTGGTATCCCGTCACATCTGGAAGGCCGCAAGCTCGACGCTGCCTATGAGTTCATCAATTGGTACCTCTCGGGCTGGGTCGGCGCCTTCCTCAATCGCCAAGGTTATTATACCGCCGTGCTGACCACGGCCGAAGAGCAAATGGAGCCGTATGAGTGGGCTTATTGGATGGAAGGTGAGCCTGCAGAAAAGCCGATCGTGAGCCCGACCGGTGAGGAGATTGCCAAGGCCGGCGAAGTTCGTGACGGGGGCTCGTTCTACGAACGCATGGGTGCCGTCGCCGTTTGGAACACGGTGATGGATGAGGACCGCTACATGGTCCGCAAGTGGAACGAGTTCGTCGCAGCGTAGGCACGTGACAAGCGGGTCGGGCAGGACGCCCGGCCCCAATTTATAGACGGATCGGAAATCCGATGGGCGTTGCAATCGAGCGAACCGGCATAGCAAGCCGCGAGACGGCGAAGCGAAGCTGGTCGTTCGATTGGCTCTTTCCCTATTTACAGGTTCTTCCGCTCCTCATCGTGTTCTTGAGCTTTTTTGTCATACCGATCATCATTGTCGTGATCGTAAGTTTCTTCGATTATCAAACTTACGACATACTCATTCCCGACTTTGTGCTATTCAATTATGTCGATGTCTTTACGGCGAGCGTGACTTGGCAGACTTATTGGATCACAATAAAATTCTGCGTTATTGTTTGGGCGATAACGGCCGTTCTAGGTTTTGCGATCGCTTATTTCTTGGCGTTCTATGTGCGATCCTTGACATGGCAGATCGCCCTCTTTCTCCTTTGCACGATACCTTTTTGGACCAGCAATGTCATCCGCATGATATCCTGGATACCGCTCCTCGGACGCAATGGTGTCGTCAATTCAACCTTGATGGGATTAGGCATCACCGACGAGCCGCAAGAATGGCTGCTCTATAGCGAGTTTTCGGTGGTGCTTGGCTTTGTCCATCTCTACACGCTCTTTATGATCGTGCCGATCTTCAACTCGATGATGCGCATCGACAAATCCCTGAACGAGGCTGCCGCCGCTGCTGGCGCCAATGAGTGGCAGATCGTACGCCACGTGATCCTGCCGCTTGCCAAGCCGGGTATTACCATCGGCTCGATTTTCGTCATCACCATCGTTATGGGTGATTTCGTGACGGTGAACGTGCTCGGAGGCGGCAAGGTCGCGTCCATCGGTAAGGCGATCGCAACGGAACTCTCCTACCTGCAGTTTCCGCCGGCCGCTGCCAATGCTATGGTGCTGTTGATGATCGTCATTATGATGATCGTCGCACTCACCCGCATTGTCGATATCCGAAAGGAGCTTTGACAATGCTTGCCGAAACCAGGCCAAGAACCTTCATCATTCTTTGCATCGTATTTGGGCTTTTCGTCCTGTTTCTCTATGGGCCGACGCTCACCATCATCACGCTTTCGTTTCAAGGCCCGAGCGGCGGCCTTGTCTTCCCGATGCGCGGATTTTCGTTTCACTGGTTTGCGGAGCTTTTTCGCCCCCAATCGATCGGCGATATCGGAGGAAGTTTTCAGCGATCGATTATCCTAGCACTTATCGTCATGGTGAGCACGGTGGTGATTTCGTTTTTGGCGGGCCTCGCATTCCGCAAGAAATTCTATGGTAGTACCCTTCTCTTTTACATTGTCGTCGCCAGCTTGATCATGCCGTCAATCGTGATATCCCTCGGCATTGGCGCTATGTTCGAGCTCTTTGGTTTGCCGCGCAATTATTTCTCAGCGGGGATCGGCACACATTTGACGTGGACGCTGCCTTTCGGGCTCTTGATCATGTTCGCTGTCTTCAACCGATTTAACCCCTCCTATGAGGAGGCCGCGCGCGATCTCGGGGCATCGGGCGTCGAGACCGTTCGCTATATTGTACTGCCGATTGTGGCACCATCATTGATCGGTGTGGCGCTCTTCGGCTTCACACTGTCCTATGATGAGCTTGCGCGGAGTTCGCAGGCGCTGGGTGCTCAAAATACTCTGCCGCTCGAGCTTCAAGCCATGCAGACAAATGCCACAACACCTGTGATCTATGCGCTTGGCACGGTTACAACGGGGCTTTCATTCCTGGTGATCGGAGCCGCACTGACAACCGTGCTCGTCCTGCGCGCCCGGCAAGCGCGCAAAGGCACGGATGCCGGGAAGGGGATGGTTTGATGAAGATCCGCGTCATCAATCCCAATACCACGCCCACCATGACCGAAAAGATCGCGGCTGCGGCGCGTCTTGTCGTGTCAGCCGATACCGTCATCGATGCACGCACCAACAGCAAGGGCCCCGTCAGCATGGAGGGCCCTTATGACGATGCCTATTGCATTCCGGGTATGTTGGAGATGGTCAGAGAAGGCGGTGCCGACGCCTACGTGGTCGCTTGTTTCGGTGACCCCGGTGTCGACGCGGCGCGCTCGATTACCGAGGCGCCGGTCATAGGGATCGCCGAGGCCGCCATGCATGCAGCGACCCTGTTGGCATCCAGCTTTACCGTCATTTCAACGTTGCCGAGCACCATCGGCGAACTGCGCTACTTGACGCGCAAATATGGGTACGCCGACCATTGTGTCGGTGTGCGTGCTGCCGACTTTCCGGTGCTTGCACTCGAAGATCCGGAAAGCGGGGCGCGCAACCGGCTCGAACACGAAATCGAGCACGCACTCAATGACGAAGCGCCGGAGGCCATCCTCTTGGGTTGTGCCGGCATGGCTGATCTGACCAATACGCTTTCGAAGAAGTTTGGCATGCCCATCATCGATGGCGTTTCAGCGGCGACAACCTTGGTGGAAGCCATGGTTCGCCTCGGCCTGCCTACAAGCAAGAAGGGACTTTATGCCTGGCCACGACACAAGCCTTACCACGGCGAATTCGCGCCCTATGCATTTACGCAGCGCTAGCCATGGGCCACGGTTCGAGGATTAGGCTCGATTACTGAGAATTTCGGTGGCGTTGACAGTCACCGTTCCGGCGCGCAGACGATGCGAAGGATCAGATTGTCGATCTCATCGCGATTCGAGTCGACAAGTTCGGCTGCGGCCTCCAAGACCGAGCGCATATTGGCGATGGATCCGTCGAAGGCGTGAAGATTGGCCGCTTCCACGTCCAAATTGAGCCGAAGGAAGATCCAATCGTCTTGATGATATCGGGTGCGAAGATTATTGACGAGATGATCTGAAACTGAGGTTCCACCATAGATCCCGACGAGATAAAAGGCGTTTTTCCAATCCCAGAACCCAAGACTGTCATCGCTATCGACTATCGGTAGGGTTTGGATGCCTGTGCCAAGGGACAGGATGACGACGTCTCCTTCATCATTCGTGTCATACAAAGTATCGAGTGCGAGAATGTCGGGGCTATTCTCGAAAATGGCCCCGTCGACGCCCGCAATACTTACAGATCCGTCGATATTGGTATGTTTGTGGGGTGCGAAGAGGACGGGTGCTGCCGTGGCTGAACGGATCACGTCCTTGAGGAGATAATCTTGGCTTGGATGGCGCTTCGCGTTCGCTGAATCGAAGATCACGGCGCGATTGGTCATAAGATCGAAGCTTAGGATAATAAGCCTGACGACTGTCTCCGAGAGCCGTTTTTCGCCAAGGCCCCGTTGCAGAAGATCCTCAATGGGGCGGTGATCAAATTTGGGGCCGAAAATGCCGAAACCCGTGCTAAGATCGCGCCACAGGTCGCTCTTAAAGAGTTGCGCCGATTCATGAAGATAGTCGTTGGCCAATTGATGCGCAGAACGCTGTTCCTCGGGCGTGTCGGCGGCTCCCAGAAAGGCGCCGATCAAGGCACCCGTCGAAGTTCCGGCGACGACCTCGAAAAGCTCGGCAACTCTCTTGCCGGCGCGGGCCTCCACATAGCTCAGAACATAAGCTGGAATGATACCGCGGACGCCACCGCCATCAATGGCCAAAAGACTGGTCACGGGAGTAGGCGCATCAACCTCAAGACAGGCCTCTTGGTAGTCGATCGGCTCAACACTCTCGAGTGCGGATTCGATATCGAGTTCATCGGGCAACGCGTAGGATAGCGACGCATACAACATCAACGTGATGGAGAGCCATGGTCCCAGAAAAACCATCCCGGCACAGGTCCTTCGACAAAATGAAATCAACGGGAATGTTATGCCGCAATGAGACGTCAAGAAATGCCGCCGCGCTTGTAATTCCTTCATCACTACCCGTAAAGTCGGGGTGTCACACCGCCAACATACGCTCAGATAAAGCCGATGCCCCGCACGATCCGCACAATGACGCCCGACGAGATCGGTATCGCCCTCGATTGGGCCAAAGCCGAGGGATGGAACCCCGGCTTCGACGACGCCGAGCCGTTTGCGGTGGTCGATCCCGAAGGCTTTTTACTCTGCGAGGTGGAAGGCGAGCCTGCCGCCTGTATCAGCACGATCAATTACGACAGCAATTTCGGCTTTCTCGGCTGCTACATCGCGGCGCCCAAGTTCCGTGGCCAAGGTCATGGCTGGGCCACCTGGCAAGCCGGCATGGAGCATCTGGGTGATCGCACCATCGGGCTCGATGGCGTGGTTGCCCAACAGGACGCCTATCAACGCTCGGGCTTCGTCTACGCCCATCGCAATGTCCGCTATGGCGGAATTCCCAAGAATCTCGAAGTACCGCAAATCGAAACCGAAGACCTCGGCAAAGTACTCCTTGAAGAGCTTTCAGACTTCGACCGTCAGTTCTTTCCGGCAGCGCGCCCCATCTTTCTCGATCTTTGGCGCATGGGCCCGACACGCATCGGCCGTGCGATCCGTCAAAACGGTGCGCTCGCGGGCTATGCTGTGATTCGCAAATGCCAAGAGGGCCACAAAATCGGCCCGGTCTTTGCCCAAAGCGACGCGCTGGCACGGGCACTGATCCGAGACCTCATCGCAAGACGCAAGCCCCAGGGCCGCGTCTTCCTCGATCCCCCAGAGCCCAATGCCGCCGCCGGCTCGATCGCCAAGGATTTGGGCCTCGAGCCTGTTTTCGAGACTGCCCGCATGTACAAAGGACCGGCCCCCGATCTCCCGCTCGAGCGCATCTACGGCATCAGCACGTTCGAACTCGGCTGAGGCCAAGCCGAGCCTTGCACGGAAGGTGTTCCTCAAGAGAGGCGTTTTTTGGCCTGAACGAGTAAAAAAAGCTTGCCCCCTTTGAATTCGCGGTCAACACTTTCCGACCAGAACAAACAACGAGAGAGACCGCAGCAATGGACCCGATTGTCGATTTTCTGAATACGATATTTTGGGGTTACGTGCTGATCTACGGCCTCCTCGCCGTCGGCGTTTTCTTCACCTTCCGCCTCGGCTTTGTTCAGTTCCGTCACTTCCTCGAAATGTTCCGCGTCATCACCGGGTCCCGTCAAACCGATGAGGCCGGCATCTCGCCGTTCCAGGCCTTGACGGTAAGCCTCGCAAGCCGCGTCGGCACAGGCAATCTCGCTGGTGTCGCCGTGGCCCTCTATCTCGGCGGTGCCGGCGCCATTTTCTGGATGTGGATGGTGGCCTTGGTCGGCATGGCCACCGCCTATGCTGAAAGCTCGCTCGCCCAGCTCTATAAGACCAAAGGCCCGACCGGCCTCTACCGCGGCGGTCCGGCCTTCTACATCGCCCGCGGTCTCGGCATGCCCTGGCTCGGCGGAATATTTTCTATCTGCCTGATCCTCTCCTTCGGCTTGGTCTTCAATGCGGTTCAGGCCAACTCCATTGCCGAAGCTATGGAGGGCGCATTCGGGATCCCCAAGCTCATCGTCGGTATCATTATCGCAGGCGTTGCAGGCTTCGTGATCTTCGGCGGCATCAAGCAAATCGCCAAGGTCGCGGAGAGGGTCGTGCCGCTCATGGCGGTCATTTATCTTCTGGTGGCGATCTATGTCATGATTGTCCATGCCTCAGAGGTTCCGGGCGTGCTCGCTCTCATCGTCAAGAGCGCATTCGGCCTCGAGGAAGCCGCGGGCGGCGTTGCCGGCAGTGTCACCGCCGCCATGCTCAACGGCATCAAGCGCGGGCTCTTCTCCAATGAGGCCGGCATGGGATCGGCCCCCAACATCGCAGCCGTCGCCATCCCGCAGCCGCATCACCCGTCGTCCCAGGGCTTTGTCCAAGCCCTCGGCGTGTTCATCGACACCATCCTGATCTGCACCGCAACTGCCGTCATCATCCTGCTCTCAGGCGTTCTCGCACCCGAGAGCGGCATCACCGGCACGCAGCTCACCCAAGACGCGCTCGACGCCCATATCGGTGCCGCGGGCAGCATCTTCATCGCCATTGCCTTCCTGATTTTCGCCTTCAACTCGATCATCGGCAATTATTCATATGCCGAGAATGCGGTGGTGTTTCTCGGCCTTGGCGGCCAGACGGGCTTCACCGTCCTCCGTTGTCTCACCCTTGCCATGGTGCTCTGGGGATCGCTGCAAAGCGTTGCCACCGTCTTCAACACCGCCGATGCCTCGATGGGCCTGATGGCGACGATCAATCTGATCGCCATCGTCGCTCTCTCCGGCACGGTGGTGAAGCTCACCAAGGATTACTTCGATCAGAAACGAAGTGGCACCGAGCCCGTCTTCCACATCCAGGACTATCCGGAAATCCAGGGCCAGGTGGACGAGACCATCTGGCGCCGCGATTGACCGGCCGCTGCCTGCCTCGATTCGCGCCCCGGCGATAGGAACATCGTCGAGGCGCACAACCCGCCGGCACAAGCAACAGGAAAAGGCGCAGCCCAGCTGCCCACCGCCCCGGCCACCCGCATGCCATGATTGCCCAACCGCGTCATTGCCTGTAATCACGGGCTCGCCATGAAGCCGCAGGGAACGGCGGCGCGCGGCGTTCGGTCAACAATCAAGCGTTTGGGGACGGCAGGGTGGCCTTTACCTACATCATTATCGGCGCCGGATCGGCCGGCTGTGTGCTCGCCAACCGGTTGAGCGAAGATCCTCGAAATCGCGTGCTCCTGCTCGAGGCAGGCGGCAAGGACAGCAATTTCTGGATCCACGTGCCGCTCGGCTTCGCCAAATTGCTGACCCACCCGACCCTCAATTGGAACTTCAAATCCGAGCCCGAGGACAATGTCTCCGGCCGCAGCATTCCCGTCCCGCGCGGCCGCGTGCTCGGCGGCTCTTCTTCGATCAACGGCATGGTGTTCGTCCGCGGCGCTTCTCTCGACTACAACATCTGGGCGCAGCTCGGCAATCGCGGCTGGTCCTAGGACGACGTGCTCCCCTATTTCCGCAAATTCGAGCGTAACGAGCTTGGCAGCGATGACTACCGCAGCACCAAAGGGCCCCTCAATGTCGCCGAGATGAACGAGCCCGATGAGCTGGTCCAGGCCTTCATCGGGGCCGGCGTCGAATGCGGCTATCCGCGCAATCCCGACTATAACGGCAAGGAGATGGACGGCTTCAACTTCTGCCAGGTCACCCAGCGCCGCGGCAGGCGCGAGAGCACGGCACGCGCCTATCTCAACCCGATCAAATCACGCCCCAACCTCACCATCGAGACCGGCGCACGGGTCACCAAGATCCTCATCGACAACAAGCGCGCCACCGGCATCACCTACCGCCTCGACGGCATCGACAAACAAGCCCATGCCGAGGCCGAAATCATCCTCGCCGCAGGTGCTGTGCAATCGCCGCAACTCCTGGAGCTCTCCGGCATCGGCCAGCCGGAACTCCTGCGGTCCCACGGCATCGAGGTGGTCCACGAGCTTCCGGGCGTCGGTGAAAACTTTCGGGATCACTATCTCGGGCGGATCAATTGGCGGGTCAACCGTCCGATCACGCTCAATGAGCGCAGCCGCGGCCTGCGCCTGGTCGGTGAGGTCATGAAATGGGGGCTCACAAGGCGCGGCTTCTTGAGTTTCAATTCGGCCCCGGCAACCGGCTTTGTCCGCACCCGCGACGGGCTCGACGCACCCGATGTGCAGATCTTCTTTGTTCCGGGCAGCTTCAAATCCGCCATGGACCGCAAGTTCGACCCCGAGCCCGGCATCACCATGGCCGCCTATCAATGCCGGCCGGAAAGCCAAGGCTCGATCCATATCGCCTCCAACGACCTCGACGATGCCCCCAAGATCCGCCCCAACTACCTCGCGGAACAACTCGATCAGGAAACCCTGATCGCAGGACTGCACTGGTGCCGCAAACTCGCAGCCACCAGCTCGCTCGGCCAATACATCCTCCACGAAATGAACCCCGGCAAGGAGGTCACCTCCGATCAAGACCTGCTGCAATATGCCCGCGATACCGGCGGCACCTCCTACCACCCCATGGGCACCTGCAAAATGGGACGAGACAATGATCCCATGGCCGTGGTCGACGATCACTTGCGGGTCAGAGGCCTCGAAGGCCTGCGCGTCATCGATGCCTCGATCTTCCCCACCATGCCCTCGGGCAACATCAACGCCCCCGTCATCATGACCGCCGAAAAAGGTGCCGACCTCATCAAACAAGACGCCCGCGCCACCACCCACGCCCAAGCCAAAAGCGAGCACGCGACGGCGGCTTAGGAGGGAGTGCGCGAGATAAGCAAAAAAATCCGAGAGGGTTTTGATGAACCCTCTCGGGCTCTCCCCTTGAACTTTTCAGGGTTGAGGATTGCCACGGCGGGCTGATCGCCTTACGCTCACAGTAACAAATCGTAGAAAATCAAGCCATCAGCCGCGCCCACTACGAGTATCGACGCGATGCTGCATATTCAGGACAACGCCTTCGAATTCTTGGACGAAGATTGCCAGCGTATGGGCGACGACGTCCGGATACTGACCGATGACGACGGAAAGGCGCTCAAGGAATTCAATGAGCGCTACCATGGCCTTGTCGCGTTCCCCAACGCCGAAAATTTGCTGATACTAGGCAAAGACATCTACGCCTGGCTCAATCGCGATAGCGATTTCGACAACTATCGTTATCACGCACCCCGTCCCTTTGTCTTCGAGATCAGTGCACCTGTTCGGCCGAGCGACGCCGAGCGCGAGCTTCTGCGTCTGCCGTTCGAGATTCTGGCGGACGAGGAAGGGTTTCTTGCCCAGAACGACATCGAGGATTTCGCACCGCTGCGCCGTATTCGAAGAAAGGCAGCAAAGCTGCCCGAACCGCAGGGTTACCGCCTCGGGCTCGCCTTCATGGCGGCAGCACCTCGCGGCGTCAACGAACTCGATTACGAGGCCGAAGAACTGGCGATCCTTGAAGCCGTTCGTGGTCCTGGGATCGAGGCTGCCGACGCCATCGACCTCCTGGTCGATGAAAGCGGCGATATCCGCGAATTGGCGAGGCGCATTGATGGCTATCAGGCATTGCATCTCTCCTGCCACGGCCACAATGCCTGGCGACCCGCGGATAGTCCGAACCAGCCAGCCACACCGGTGCTTTTCCTCGAGGACGAGTTCGGCAATTCACGCCCGACAACAGCCGACATCTTGATCAAGGCAATCCGGCCGAAGATGCCGAGATTGCTCTTCTTATCCGCGTGTCTCAGCTCGGCCGATGCCAGCGTCAAACATACGCCCGGCGGTGTGGGAAGGCGGCGCGACGACGGCGGCAGCAGCCGCCAGGCGAGCCGTGTCGCAGAAAGCCTCACCGTGGAACTCGTTAAAGGCGGAGTACCCTTCGTGCTCGGCTGGGAGGGCTCGGTCTATGACCGGGCTGCGACCGTTTTCGCCGCCTCGCTCTATGCAAGCCTCGAGGCCGATAACCCGGTCGCGGAAGCCGTCGCCGAGGCGCGGCGGGCCTTGCTCGACCATGACAATGAGCAGCTCAAAGGCGATTGGCATTTGGCCCGCCTGTGGCGCAGCGAGAGTGACGCCGAAAAAGTCACCGATGGTGCGAAAAAGCGCTCGCTTCTCTCGGCATCGCACGGCCATAAGGTCATTCTCGATGCCAAGGGCGAGGTCAAAGTCGCTGCCCCTGAGATGTTTGTCGGGCGCCGCCGCCAATTGCAGACGGCCTTGCGGTCCCTGCGCGATAGCCGCCATCATGGCATCGTCATTCAAGGCATCGGCCGCCAAGGCAAATCGAGCTTGGCCGCGAGAATTGCCAGCAGACTCAAGGATGAGCGCGTCCTCGCAGTGCTCTATGGCCGTTACACGGCGATGACACTGATCGATAGGCTTGAAGACTCGTTCAGGGAAGATCAACAGGCCGTCGCGATCCTGAACGAAGGTCGAACAAAGGTTCGCACCAATGCCGCTGCCGTCAAGGAAGTACTGACCGAGCTCTTCAAACATCTTCGGGGCCGGAGCCAATCGCTACTCTTGATCATCGATGATCTCGAACAGATTTTGACATGGTCGGAACAAGACAACACCCATGTCGTCGACAGCGATCATGCGCAGACGATGAAGACGATTATTCAGGCATTTGACACTGCGCTGACGGACAGCCGCCTGATCATCACCACGCGTTATCTGTTCCAACTCGATGGCTTTGAGCAAAAACTCTTGACCATCGCCCTTCCGCCGCTTTCGGAGACCTCGCAGCAAAAGCTGGAATTGAGGCAAGCTGAAGGGGCGCTCGAACAAAGCTCGGCGGATTCCAGCGGGGCCGGAGCGCGCTTGAAACTCTTGGCTGAAGCACGGGAATTGGGGCGCGGCAATCCCGGGTTTCAGGATCTCTTGGCAGAGGAACTAATACTTAGCACCAATATTCACGTCGAAACAATTGAGGCGACGCTTCAAAGCGTGCGGGATTGGCTCGGTGGCGGGCACATCCCGGATCATCCAACAATTCGAGCGTTTCTCGAAAACCTCAACCTGGAAGATGTGCTCGATTGGGCCGGCAATGCCAATAAGGAATTGATGCGGGCGCTGACGGTCTTCAAGGGGCCGGTGCCGCTTCAGGTGTGCGAATCGCTGCAACAGGATGTCGGTGGCAGACTGGAGCGGCTCGAGGCATTGGGGCTCGTCGAATCGTTCGAGGACTTGGTTGACCCCAATGTGTCAGCCCGAGCCCTGAACAGCTTAACGCAAGGACGCCTTCCATCACTTGAGGATCGAGAGTCCAAGGCTATCGCAACGATTGTGCTGCCCCGCCTTATCGAAGCCTGGGGCGGGCTGGAGAGTGAACCGCTGTGGCCTGTTCACTGTGATTTCGAGATAGTGCAGCTTGCTCTGAGCGCCGATGCGCCTGAGCCTGTCGCCGTTTGCGGCAACGCTGCGATGCTCGCCGTGGAAAATACGCACGCCGATTCCCGCCACCGGCTCGGTCGGGACATAGTGACCATTCTCGACCGTCACAACATGACACCGGCACCAAACCTCCTTGCGCGCATCGTTGACGCTGCAGGCACTGCGGGCGAAGGCGGTTTTGCCGATTCGTTGTTGGATAGGAATGACGATCTTGCCGTCGACTGGACCGCTGAAGCCGAGCAACTGCGTCCAGTGCTACCGCTATTGAATGCCAAAGCCGGCAGGCTCTTTCATCGTGGCCAGTATGAAGAGGCGCTTTTAATCCGCAAGGAGCAACAGCTGCCCGTCTATGAGCGTCTCGGCGATGTCCACGCGATCGCCATCACGCAGG
>CAYPOV010000007.1:0-31412 GCA_964412385.1 uncultured Geminicoccaceae bacterium | reverse complement strand
ACCGTAATTGGCGTCAGCGTCGTCGCAAACTCTGCAGACAACGTCTGAAGGTCCGCCAAGAGTGTGTAGTCGAACGGCTCTTCGACGGACAAACCCAAAAACCGAGAGAGCGTGGACGGACCTGGGAAATTCAAATTCATCCCGAACGTCGCTTCGGATTGGCTGATCGTTAGGCCGTCCTCGCCCGTTAGCAACGCCGATCCGGTCGCGACTTCGTTGTCAAACGCCGCCTCGCCGTTGAAAACCAGTTGATCCGGGCGCAGTTCAAACTCGGTGATGTCGAATTCCGCCACACCGACATTGAGCGGTCCCCCGACCGTTGTGCGCACCGCGCTCGCCGGGTTGACGCTGGGCAATGTGAAGCCGCCGGAGAACAGCGGCGCGTTCAGGAGCGCGACGTCGCTCGGCCCGATAGCGGAGAAGACGCTTCCACTGACCAGTTCGATGCGGTCGTCGAAGGCGCGGATCACGCCGCCGTCGATGTCGAGCAGGGCGTCCACCCCGTCGGAACGGCCGATGGTGAAATCACCGGAGGCCTGGAAGAAGCCCCCCGCCGCGTTCTCCACGAACTCGACGCCGCGGACGACGAACGGATCCGGCACCACCGAGGCGACCTCGAGATCGACCGTTTGGGTCAGCTCGAGACCCTCAAGATCGGTGCTGGTGACGTCGAAGCTGAAGGTTTCGGTCCCGACTATCTCGTTCAGCAGGGCGGCGTTGGTGACGATGAGCCGATCGTCTTCAAGCCGGAACGGCAGTGGTCCGAGCGAGACGATTTCGTATTCATGCTCGTCCTCCTCGTCCTCGTCCTCGGTGAGCAGCACGGTCAGCACGTCGCCGTTGTCGAAAGCTCCGAGGTTCAGAACCGGCTGATCCTCTGGAAGGATCTCCGTCGGCGCTTCGTTCACATCGTCGACCGAGATGGCGAAGACCGTGTCGATCTCCTCGCCGTCGGTGGTCGTGACCGTGACCGTCAGCTCAAGCTGGTCGGCGGCCTCATGGTTCAGCTCAACCTCCTCCAGCTCGTCGATGTCCTCGACGACCAGAAGGCGCCGGTCCTCCGTCAGCTCAAAAACCTCCGCGGCGGGGCCGGAGATCGCAAGGCCGGCGACGTCCTCCTCGTCGATGCCGGTGAACAGGATTTCGCCAAGCAGCGAGCCGCCGGGGCTGTTCTCGTCGATCGAGCCGTTGGTGAGCGCAACCGGCCCGCCCTGCAGATCGACTTCGAAGAACTGCGTGACTAACAAGTCGAGATTCGTGCCGGCTCGGCCGACTGCGATCAGGTCCGCGTCAGGCGTGGCGGCGAAAACTTCTAGGAAACGACCCTCAAAGGCGTCTGGAACGATCGCCGGATCGCCAAAAGGTTCGCCGTCGGTCGTATCGACGAACCAGACCACTCTCTCGAAACCGGCGTCGTCTTGCGCGGTGTAGGCGATCGCCACAGCGGCGTCGCCGGCCGGCACTGCGTCGGGTCTTGAAAGGTCGAACGCCATCGGCGCTGCGATCGGGTCGCCGACCGTCGCCAAAGTTTCGTCGTCCAGAACGAGATAGCCGGGCTCCGCGCCGCCCGACACGGAGTACGCCAGCAGGAATGTGTCTTCGTTCAAATCGACGATGGATGGAGCAAAGGAATCGCTGGCGCCGATGACGGAGGAGCTGTCGTCCGCCCGGACACGAACAATGTCGGAGGCGGGCGCACCCGCGAAATCGAAAAGCTGAACGTTGAGAAAGTCCTCTAACCCGTCGGCGTCTCCGACGCTCCAAGCCACGGCGAAATGGGCGTCGTCAACTTGCCCGATGGTCGGAGCAAGCGTCGAGTCCGCCGGATTTTCAGTCCCGACGAACTGAAGTTCGCCAAGGGCTAGCGAAGACGCGCCCGCCTCTTCGTCAAAATTGTGCGCGATGCTTCGAACAAAGACCACGTCAGAGTCCGAGCCGACGATCGCATAACCAAACCCGTCCAGCGTCGCCATTTCGATCGTGCCTGCGGCGCGGCTGCCGTTCGATACGTTCGGACTCACGAATGTGACGGGAGAGAGCAGCTCCCCAGAACTGTCCGCGACCGCCGTCAAGACATTGGTGAAATCGCCGAGAAACTCTTCGAAGCTGAATGCGAAGCGATCATCACCCAAAGCTACGACGTCGCCTAATCGGATGTCGTTTGTAAACTGCGTCGAGGGGATGAGTGTGAAATCTGAACCGACTGGTGCGCCTGCCGCATCGACGATGCGGCCCAGAATCGACGTCTCAAAACCGAAAGGGTCAGGGATGAATTCGCTTTCCTGCCAAAGTACGACGTACTGCCCGTTATCGAGGGGCGCAATGATCTGTGCGTCCAATCCGCCCGACGATGACAGAGTGATTTGTGGCGATGAGCTCGTGATCGTGACCATTCCGCGCCCCCAAATTGCTAGATCGCGCTTACAACGCCGCCGCCCGACACCGATCAACCAATGTGCAAAACAAATACATTCATGAAACGGATTTCAATCGTGTATTCGTTTGTGTTCGCCTGGAGTTTCTTCTATTATTCGGAAATGACGGCCATCAATTCTGTAGCCGACATCCGAAAACCATGAAGGCGCGTCGTTTCGACGACCTTTTCCCAGCCCGAGAAAAAATTAATTTCTTGTTATCAATTTCTAATTTGAGAGCGCCAACGCCCACAAGGTAAATTTTTGTAAATTTATTCTAAAAAATCCTGTATAGATCAATTACTATAGCAATTGCGAGAGGTTAGTGCGCCCAGATTGCTTATTTTTGAGAATTCGATTCTTTCTATCTTTCGAAACCTTTGTGCGAGCGGCCTTTGGAGGCGACTCGCGAATGCTCGCGCGCCTCGCCGCAAAAACACGGGAGCGATGGACAACTCAACACCGTCCGCATCGCGGCGCCCGAGCATGGCGCAGCTGTCGACGCGTGCCCCAAACGTAACCGGCCGATCAGGACCGCCTTGCGTCAATCGACGACCTTCGCGTTGACGTGTGAGGCGGCGCCGTCGACGGCGCTTCTCTCCGTCGGGTGGTCACAATTTTGAGCGCAACCCCGCCTGCCAGGGGTCGATAAGCCCTCCGTTCTACCCGGATTTGGTTGGACAAAGCGGGATTCGACGGAAGATGTGGCTAGACCGAGACCAGTGAGATGGTGCCGCTGAAGGGACTCGAACCCCCGACCCACGCATTACGAATGCGTTGCTCTACCAGCTGAGCTACTGCGGCGTTACGCGGGGGTATCACGCGCGCGCAAGGTTTGACAAGAGATGCGCACATCACTTGGGTTCGAGAAAAGCGTCTGAGCATTGACCGCTGTCGTATCGCTACGTCGCGACCGCGGCTGAACCGGCATCCGATTTATCGGGGCCAGAACGTGTTGAGGTCTTAGTACCGAAATTTGCTGGCAGATCGTTTGATATCGGCGCGTTCGATATCTCGGGGCCATGTGAAAGCGCGGCTCTGTCCGCGCCACTTGAGATCATCGTCGTGACAACAGGAGGTTCCATCCACGCCACTGTGCCAAATCTTCCATTTGGACCGAATGGTTGCCAACTCGGCAGGGTCTCACCAGTGTCTTCACAAACCCACTGTGGGTCCTTGCGCGCGCCCAGAGCGCGCCGCTCCAACTCTTCAATCTTGTGTTCGCTTGCACCTGACGTTTTCTCAACCTCGGCAAGCAGTCGAAAGACCTTAGTAGTGGGCCCGATATCAAGCGCCTTCTGCAAGAAATCGCGGGCGAGGCCAGTGTCGCGTGCCTCCATGGCTAGCTCAGCCATAATAATCTTTGATGTTACGTCGTTTGGCCTGAGTTTATAGAGGATATCGAAACGCGTGATGCGCTCGCGGGGAGTTTCATCCGGAACAAGGTCGGCGAATGCCTCGGCGAGATCAGGGTGAGAATTAGTTTTCCAACATTGCAGGATGGCTCTTTTTGCCAATCGAGGACGGTGTACCTCGATCGCGATCTTGCTCCGAAGTACCGCAGCAGGCACAAACCCCGGATCGAGATGAACAGCTTCATTGGCAGCACTCAAGGCTGATTCCATGTCGCCACGCCTATGCAATTCCATGGCGAGCATGTGGTCTAGAATAGCTCTCGTCTTGTTTGAGGTTTCACGGTCGATCAAGCCCTGCCGCGTCATTTCGACGACGATATTGAGATCCTGTTTCCAAGCGCCGCTACGAGCGAGAAGATCAAAGTAGGTTGTAAGAACCCATGGTGTTGTGGGGCTTCGCCGATAGGCCTCCCGAGCAAGCTCAAGGGCTTCATCATGATCTCCGTTCTTAATGGCCTGGGCCAGCAGACCACGCAGGCCCAAGAGTTCGGCGCCGGCTTCTTTACGCATTTGGCGAAACTTTATTTGCGCCACATCATCTTTGCCTTCGAGCTGGGCGGTTTGCGCGGAAAGCATTAAGTTGGCGGAATTGTTGCGGAGGAGTTTCTCGGCATTCCGGCTGTGACTCTTTGCAGCCGACACATCGCCGGCTGCGACCGCCATGAGACCACTTGATACCTCTTGGTACCCCCTCAATTCCCGATTGTGCGCCCTTGATGCTGAGTACCTCGACGGGGTCGACCAAACAATCCGGAGGATCTCAAAAACGACCAATACAATGATCGCAAGAGCTGCAACGGCAGCAATACCCAAGCCTATGGGAAGCTCTTGAACAGGTGATAGACTCCAGTTGATCGTGATGGTGCCTGGTTGATTTGCAAGCCAAATTCCAACTAGACACAGAACCGCGGCGATAATGATAAAGATTGTTAGACGAAACATTTGCGTTGACATCCCGCGGCCGGAGTTAGTTGTGCTCTGGTAATTCAGAGTTTATTCGAGCGTTGATGATCTGTATCAAGTGGTTGGACGCCACTCGCGCTCTCGCTTGCGCGAGCCACTCGTCTGCATAATTCACATCGTCGTTGGCGATGGTTTCTACAGAGGAAATTGCACGCTCAATATCAGCTTGGGCAAGCGCCTGATCTGCACTACGTATTGCCTCTTGGATCGGCGAAGGTTCGGTGGCAGGCGTTTGAACAAGGTCCAGGATGTTCTTTTCTGTCTGATCTAACCAACCTCCATCGACGCGACTCGGAGAAGAGTTGTCGACAGGTGAAGCACCGATTTTCCCCAACTCCGTCCGTAGATCAGATAGGGTAGGCAAACCCGCCTTTTCATAAGGCTTCATCGCTTGCGCCGCACTGACCACGTCGTCGTCGTGAAGCATACTTTCGACGATTGCCAGCGCTCTTGAAAAGTCCGTTCTCACATTTTGGGCAATCTCCAGCTCGGTGGAAGCGGCGTTCAACCTCAACAAACTCTGGATCTTGGTTAGTTTTTCTTCAGTGTCGGTCTCAGCTTTGGAGATCTTCTGTTCAAGCTCGGCATAGCTGTCCTTAAGCGATTTCAGCTCGTCAGCATTTTGCGATACCGTCGCGTTCAAACTGGTCCGTAGACTGCCGAGCGCTTGGGTCGTTTCGCCCAATTGCCCCTCAAGAGATGACAAGACAGAGTCTTGGGCGGCTGCTTTTGAAAGTTGGTCCGAGAGAGACTTGAACCCACTTTCTAGGCCGGCAATGTCGCTAGCGTTATTGCTGCTCGAACTCTCGATCGTCACGAGCCGCCTGCTGAGTTCATCCTGTAACGCGGCAAGCGTATCTGAATGCTGATCGTGAAGATTCTCAACACCGGCGATTCGTTCGCCTAGATCCTCTGAAACCTGCGCGAGTGACGCGCTATCAACAGCGTCTTGTTCAGCTGAAGCGAGGTCACCTGCCTGGGACTGCAGAGACGCAACTGCCTCGACATTGCTGTCGACCTTTGTCGTCAGTTCACTGAGTGATGCCGTGATGTTCGCTATGGTATCATCAGCATCTTGCGGCTGGATCGTCGCATCTTCGAGAAAAGCAACACGCGAACTCAGCCCGTCAAACTGTGCTGCAGAATTCTCAAGTTCCGACAGTTTCTCTTCGAGATTTGGATCGATACCGACATATCGATCCAGATAGAAGAAGCCAGCTGCGGCAACGACAACGCCTCCGATAACGGCTCCAAGAAAGCCAGTCGCTAGGTTCGAGCCGCTTGATGCCTGATCGATATTTGATTTCGACGCCGTTGTGCCTGCCTCTACCTTTGCAGCACCACCGCCAACACCCGAAGAACTTCGGTTTGCCGACTTAGGCCTAGCATTCGCAGATCCAGAAGATGGGCTCGAACCCCTCTTCCCATCATCAGGCATAACTCCACCCCATTTTAACTAGCTAACGTGATGTCAAGGTATCGGATTACCCCATCCCGCTACCCATTCCGCACAAGTGGTGACTACCACCTTCCCGAAATCCCATCAAGGCGGTCGAGTATGGCCCCCTCATTGGGCCGGTCGGCAACGCGAATATGATACCAGTCGTCCTCACGAAGCCAACTTGACACTCTCTCACTCATACAGACCGCCGTTATTCTTCGTAATGAGCAATCCGCTGTTGCTGCCAAAGACGCTCGCCAGATTAGCGCAGACCTCACGGAAAAAAAGAGAACGGCGCTTACGCGTCGTTTGACCAACGTCTCGACGACATAGGACGACACATATGGGACTGGATCTGCTCGGTATACGACCCTTTGCTCCAGAGCAATGCCCCTCCAGGCAAGTTCCGTTGAGAGATCATCCGATATGTGCGCGCCGCTCAAATGTAGTAGGACGGGCACGCGTTCACGTACGATCTTTGGAAAGGTGTCCAATAGTGATTTTACAGATCCATGACCCTCAAATGCAGGTGTCCGCCCACGCTGTCTAAGGTACGAACCTGTCTTGGCACCAACGGCAATTATTGGAACATTCACATCATAGGCGTCGACGGCAAAGACCGCATTTTTGCTTGTTACAAGGATGGCTCCAATGCCGCCGGCGTATGGTACTGAACTCTGACAACGCGTGATTTCGAGGGCAGGCGAGATGAGAGGAGAGAAACCTCGGTCAAAAATGGCCTTGCAAGTGCCGAGTGATTCAGACTTCGGTCTTGTCGAAATGACGATTAGGTGACGGGAAGCTCGGTTGTTTTTCAAGTGTCAGCGTGCGTTCCTATGAGCGCGCTGGACCTAGGGTCGGCAAGGAGTTGACGACCGCAAGTCTTGCCGAGTTTATCGGCACGGTCCCATTCGCCATCAGCGTGAGCGGAGATTTCGTATGATCCGTCAGGTGCGCCGAGGCGAGTTCGAAGTGACAGGCGTTCACCCTCGATGGGCTCTGCATGCACCCCAATGGGTGTCGTACATGTCCCCTCTATTATGGCGAGTACGGTCCGTTCACAGTTGACGCAAACACTCGTCTTACAATCATCAAACTGTCTGAGTTGCGCGCTGAGTTCCGTACCTGACCGACACGCAATTCCAATCGCTCCTTGGCCGACGGCCGGCAAGATTAGATGAGGCGACAGCGGAACGGCGAACTCGTGACCAATGTTTAGCCGGTGGAGGCCTGCCATCGCTAGAAAAATTGCGTCAACCTCACCTCTTACCATTTCCTCAATGCGTGTTCCGAGATTGCCTCGTAGATTTCGAATTCGTAGATCTGGCCGAATTCGCTTCAGTTGCGCCGATCGCCTAAGTGAGGACGTGCCGACGGTAACGTAGTGAGAGATTTGATCAAACGATTATATGGAAGTGGTCAAAAGGGCGACGCGTGCGTCAGCTCTCGGGAGCATAGCGACGATTTCGACACCAGGTGGAAGCAGCGTCGGTACATCCTTCATAGAGTGCACGGCGATGTCGACTGATCCGCTCAAGAGGGCATCGTCGAGTTCCTTCGTGAACAACCCCTTGCCGCCAAGGTCAGCAAGAGGGCGGTCGACAATCATGTCTCCGCTCGTTCGAACAACTTGAATTTGCGAATCGATCCGAGAGCCGAGCAGTGTGTTTCTGACCATCTCGGCTTGGGTTAGGGCGAGCGGGGAACCACGTGTCCCGATCCGGAGTGGCGATGTGAGGTTCATGTGCTTACGGTCTCCCGATAAAACTATGTGGAGCAACCAATTGAGAGACGAGTTAGCGCTTTGGTGACTATGTCGGCTTTGGGCATAGAGACGAGTTGTGATGAAACGGCAGTGGCAATTGTCAGGTCTAATCGTAGGGTCATTGCATCGAAGCTGATGTCACAGCAGAAAATCCACGACAGTTACGGTGGTGTTGTGCCCGAGATTGCCTCGAGAGCTCATGTCGAGGCAGTCGACCATCTTGTTGGCCAGACCTTGGACGAATCGGGCTTTACCTTCAAGGATCTGGATGTCGTTGCCGTTACCGTTGGTCCCGGCCTAATCGGTGGGTTAGTCGTTGGCACGGTCATTGCGCAAGCAATCGCAACAACTCACAACAAGCCACTTGTTGCCGTTAATCACCTGGAGGCGCATGCGCTAACGCCAACACTTTCTCATGGAACGGTTTTTCCCTATTTGGCTTTGCTGATCTCAGGAGGTCATAGCCAGTACGTTGCGGTTCTCGGGCCGAGAAACTACGTGGTACTCGGTACGACAATTGATGATTCGGCAGGTGAAGCGTTTGACAAGATCTCGAAAATGCTCGGCCTCGGCTATCCTGGTGGGCCGGCGGTCGAAGCGAGTGCGCTGAAGGGAGATCCGCACGCTTATTCGCTCCCTCGCCCCATGGTCGGTCGTCCCGACTGCAATCTTTCTTTTTCCGGACTGAAAACTGCGGTTCGCCAAACAATCCTCTGCAACCCCGAAGATTTCATGCTTGAGCAACAAAGATGCGATCTCTGCGCATCCTTTCAGGCAGCCGTGGGCGATATTCTGGCCGACAGATCGGCGTCAGCACTAGCCATTTTCCGAGGACGCTTTGGCGAGCCTTCAGCATTCGTCGTTTGCGGAGGGGTCGCCGCCAATAGCCACATCCGGCAGCAACTATCGTCGCTATGCGACAAGTTTGAAGTCGATTTTGTCGCACCACCAATGCAACTCTGCGGAGACAATGCCGTGATGATCGCGTGGAGCGGGATTCTCGTCGAGAGCGGCGGTATCGCGAGTGGACGACCCATTCCACGAGCACGATGGCCACTAGGAGAGGTGCGCTAGAGCCTAGTTGCCAGGTTTAATGGTTAGTGCGGAGCCCATTCCGTCCCTAAGCCGAGCTAGAATTTGGAAAGCATTTCGATTAGCTCACCAGAGGATTTGTTGGGAGGCACGTCGCCGTCCAGAATTGCGCGAGGACTCGCATTCTGACCGTAGTAACTCGCATTCCACGCGTCCAAGGGAAACACGACCGATCCTTCGAGCGCAACGCCACCAAACAACCCCTTGTTTCGAGAGAAGACATATACATCCTCGCCAAGTTCGATCGTCGTTCCAGCTCCGACGCCGACACCCATTCGACCGAATGCGACACTCGCGTCTGCGCCGATCTTGATTCCTGATGATAACAATTTCTCAACGGCTTCTGCGTTCATGATCGTAACAATCACCTCGGAGGTTTGGCCGCCAATCTGAAGCCCTAGGCTTCCGCCGTAAATCTCAAAGAAAACCGGTTGGCTCCAGACGCCTGTCCTAATATCTCGAGCCATTAGGATGCCGTAGCCGTGTTCAGCGCCCACCAGGAAGCCGCCGCGCAGATAGTCCGGGACAATGAGTACACCGTAAGCGTTTTGAAGATAGAGTGGCAGTTCGGATTGAGCCGAATGTTCGAGGAAGTCATCAAGCGTCAAAGTGGCGCGACTGATGATCTTCTGCTCATGAGACAGCTCGGTCGCGGCGCCAGTACGCGCTAGCCCAAGCATGAAAGTGATTAGCAAGATCAAGAACTGGCGCGGAAGTGACCCAGGTATGATTCGCTTATTTTCGATTGGACCGAATGGTACCACTAACGCTGACAACCACGACAGTAATTGGGTTCGTCGACTAATGCCGATTGCACTTGGTAAGTGAAAATCAGGAATGGGAAAGTGGGAGACGCTTGTCAAAAGTCCCCTTCGCTCCAAGGGCATAGTGGATGGAGGATATCCGAGAGATCCTTTTCGATAGAAGCATGGAGATTTCCATCACCACTTCGTGCAACCAGGACTGCAGATCGCTTAGTCCCGAATGTGTTTGGTGAGATCTTTCATTCATGAAGAGCCCGCGACGGATTTCAAGCTGGAGTGCGTGGACTCCCATTTCCGGTCTACCGTGAAACTCGGTGATGTACCCGCCCGCGTATGGGAGGTTGCGTGTAACCTTCAGTCCAAGTCGACGGGCGGAGCTCTCGATCAAATCGACGAGCCACGCCGCACAACTCCGGCCATACCGATCACCAAGAGTGACATCAACATAGGGAGATTGACCGCGAAGGTTGGGAATTGGTGGCATTGAATGGACGTCCAAGAGTATTGCCCCGCCAAACCTTTCTCTCGTTCGTTCGAGATGAGATGCAAGTGAGCGATGATAGGGGCGATAGGCAAGTTTCAGCCTACGAATGACTTCTTTTGGGAGCAGGGGGTTCCGGTAGATCGATAGACTCCCAAGATGCGTTGGGATCAGTCCAAGCCCCACGCAAGCCCGTGTCGTGGCGACGCTATGATCAGGAGACGGCCAATCAGGGAAGATTTTTGGATCAATCTCGTTAGGACCGCGGTTTGCGTCGATGAACGCTCTCGAATAGTGAGCCGAAACGAGGGGAGCGCCGCAGCTCGAAGCTTGTGACAGTAGTACATCTACCGGGCCGTCTTCCAACGGTTTTAGGTCATCATAGCGTACGGAGATTTGCTCGAGTAGTTCTGTCGGGTAATGTGTGCCGCTGTGCGGTGAAGAGAGAACGACGGGAAGCTGGTTCCACTGTTGCAATTTTGCCACCGAGATTTCTGCTGCCTACGAACCGCGCATTCATGCGTGGCATTTTTCATACCATCAATCTCACCAATTCCTTAGGTGATTCTTGGCCATTTAATCAGCTCAAACCAACTCTCACCGTTCCGACGACGGAATGTGGTAAAGCCTTGCGTACCCATTAGCCCTCATCTAAAAGCCTGCTTCCGGTGGGGCGCGTAGCTCAGCGGGAGAGCACTACGTTGACATCGTAGGGGTCACTGGTTCAATCCCAGTCGCGCCCACCACCTAGGCCGTTTTCTCGGATCCTCCTTCAGAACGTATCCGCTATCCGTCTACATGTCGGTGTTATGCCGATCTTCACAGAATTTTAACGCCCGACAAGTAAACGTAATCGGGCGGTTGGCCTTGCGCGGCTATCATATTCTTAGCGACGTCGCGCAGCAGAAAATCGCTGTCCTCCCTGACGTTGTGATGCCTCCCTTGATTGAGGGCCACCCGCGTGGCCCTTTTTTTTGCATCGATTACTGACTGAGCCAGACCACCCTAGCGATCCAGGAAACCTCCTCTATCTGCACCGTCTGCTCTTCGTCGATCGCGAGAAGTTCCCTTATCGTGAGGCGCTGAGCCGTCCTTCGCGAAAGAATGCCGAACTGCACAGTGTTATCGTGGAAATAAATCATTACGCGATCATTGCGTCGAACACTGCTATTTGGCGACACGATGAGGAT
Source organism: uncultured Geminicoccaceae bacterium (assembly GCA_964412385.1). Lineage (GTDB taxonomy): Bacteria > Pseudomonadota > Alphaproteobacteria > Geminicoccales > Geminicoccaceae > JBGSYN01. The sequence continues at coordinate 19,887 of CAYPOV010000007.1, read as the reverse complement.
GTCGCCGGCTCGTATAGTTGGAGGCGCTACATCCTGATCAAGCTCGATGGCGAATGCCGCTTGATCATCAATCAGTGGAAATTCGATTTCGTCCCATGTCCCACCTGATGGAAAACCGGACGAGTCAAAGGCTCCAACGCTTCCCAGTTCGCCAAGGCCGATGCATTTCAGACGCTGCAGTATCTCGCCACGCATCGAACCTTTTTCGCTTTGCATGAGAGAGACGAATTCATTGATCGTGGTTGAGGTGGCGTTGAGTATCTTCGACAGGCTTTCCGTGCTCGGCCACCGAGGCTTACCCAGTTTGGTGGTTCTCTTGCTCTTATTGAATGTCGTCGGATCAAGGCCGGCCTTCTTAGCCAGTCCCGAAGCCGATAGGCCATTCTTCTGAGCCAATGTGTCGATACCTAGCCAGACTTGTTGGTGTGTTAACATCTTCAATCCCATTCGTGCTGTTGCTGTTCTGATCCTAGGAACAGCATCTTGACATTGCAAGAGATTTTATGTAGGTTTTTTTGCGGGCTGATTTTGTCCTAATTCCTCCGAGCAACTGGCACGGTATTTATGCAAGGATCTCAATGCCCGTATCTGGGCAAAGGACGCCATTGCGTCGTCGTTTTTCATGATGGCCAAGGTTCATTTTGGCTTCGTCCTCTCAAGCCTGGCTTTAGGCACTGCTTCTGCATCGTTGAGGCTCCCGGGCAATGGATTGTTCTCGATCCAATAAAGGGGAGTTTGGAGGTCGCTGCCGTATCCGACGATAGTGTCCCATCATTGGTTGGTCGCTACCTCGAACATGGCGCGCGGGTTGTGCTCGGCTGCCGAGCTGTTCGGCCCATGCCATCAATTCCACCTGTTGAATGGATGACATGTGTCGCAATCGTCAAGAGGGCGCTGGGCATAGCATGTCAGCGAGTCATAACGCCATACCAGCTCTACCGCCATATCGGGCAGCAACCAGAGTTTCTGATCCTATAGAAAATTGCAAAGCAGAAAAAAAACCTTGACTATTCAAATTTCTCGGTGTAAATTCTTTTCCACATTGTTGTTTGATGAGAGAAGCGTTTGATGTCGCTCAATGATTTTCAGGAGACCGACCGTGCCATATCGCGTGCTCGGAGGCGTAGACAAGCCTGGGAGCCGTTATGGCGAGATTGCTACAGCTATGCGATGCCGCTTCGTGTTGCAGGAGGCATGGACGGACTGCGCCCGGGAGCGCCTCGCGTCGACCAGATCTATGACGCCACGGCTCCAGACGCGGTCGAGCAGTTGGCGGCCAGTCTTCTAGCACACCTTACGCCGCCATGGTCCAGATGGTTTGGATTCAAGGCTTCGTCGACGATGGACCCGAGTACTCGGGAATTTCTCGCGCCAACCTTTGAGACGGCACGATCGGTCTTGCAGAGTCACTTCGATCGCTCAAACTTTGCGGTCGAGCTTCATCAGTGCTTTCTTGATTTAGTGACCGTCGGAACCGCAACGCTTCTCTTTCAGGAAGCTCCGATCGGGTCGCCATCAGCATTTCGATTCCTCTCGGTTCCGCAAAGCGAAGTTTTGCTGGATGGCGATAGTACAGGCGCGATCACACGGCACTTTCGTGAATATCGAATGGAAAGAAGGGAGCTCTTGCGAAAATATCCGCAAGCGCTGAACCATCTTTCGGGCGACGAGAATGATGATGAAGCTAGCCAATTCCGCGTCATGGAATGCGTGCGGCAGTTCAATTCAGGAGCCCAATTTTCCGTTCAACTTTATGGCGCTGGAGGCGAGGACAATTCCGGCGTGACTCTTTGCAATGAACACCTTGAGCAATCTCCATTCATTACGTTTCGATGGTTGAAGGCAGCTGGAGAAGTATACGGGCGTTCTCCCGTCATGACGGCTCTTCCCGATATCAAAACCGCAAACAAAGTCGTCGAGCTCATTCTCAAAAATGCGTCGATTGCCGTTACCGGAATATGGCTCGCAGACGATGATGGTATCCTCAATCCTGCCAACATCCGACTTACACCAGGCAGCATCATTCCGAAGGCCGTAGGCTCGAAAGGCCTCACGCCGTTGCAAGCACCCGGCCGCTTCGATGTGTCTGATCTGATTTTGGAGGATTTGAGGGCCCGAATTCGCCATGTTCTGTTGACGGACAGGCTTGCGCCGGTTCCGGGCGGCCGAATGACGGCGACCGAGGTTCTCGAACGGAGCGCGGAGATGTCGCGTCTCATTGGAGCAATTTTTGGCCGTCTTCAAGTCGAACTGATAGTTCCGATGCTGCGTCGCGCACTTGCTATTCTTAAAAGACGTGGGGAGATCGCCGATATCAACTTGGACGATGGTCTCGTGGAGATCGTCCATCTCTCACCACTCGCGCAGTCCCAATCTCAACGCGACTTATACAGCACTTACCAGTGGCTGGAAACTGTTTCGAAGCTTGGCGACGAAGCCAACGCGATCGTTGATACGGAAGCCACGGTGCGCTGGCTCGCGGACCAAATGGGGATACCTTCCGAGTTGCTCCGACCGAGGCTCGAAACCGATCCTGTCCTTACGGGTGCCGTTTCTTTGCTCGACCTTGCAGGACAAATGGACGAGGCAGAGGGGTCAGACGGTGGATAATCTCATGAAGTCTCAAGATTGGCTCTGGGCGAGCGACAATCACGAAGCTTCGGATAAGAGGCCAGCTTTTCCCAATTATCGCAACGTGTTTTCCTCTGATAATGGCAAGAATGTGCTCGATCATCTGCGGTCTCAATTCTTGATGCGGCGCATTGTGCCAACTGCAAGTGACTCGGAGCTTTGGTACGTCGAAGGGCAACGCAGTGTTGTTGCATATATCGAAGAAATTATTCGACAGGGAACAAACAATGGAAACGCTTGAGGACAGCTCTATCGAGGAAAATACGGTGGAGCACACACTATACGACGCCGATAAAAACATGCATGCAATCGACCAAAGCTTAGGTAACCAAGAAAGCACGCAACGACCTGATTGGCTTCCGACCAAGTTTTGGGACGACGATCAAAGTGCACCAAGGATCGAAGCACTTGCGCGATCCTATGTCGAACTCGAACGAAAACTCGGTACGTCGATTCCGCGCCCCGCCGATGAAAAGGACTGTGATGCATATTCCAAACTCTATCAAATTCTAGGACGCCCCGATTCACCGCAGGATTATGATATCGACGTTTCTAACGACGATATCCAAATCGATAGCTCGATCAATCAACGATTGTTCGACGCTGGTCTGACAACGGCACAGGCCCAACTCGTCTATGATTTGGCGGCGGAATACCTGGAATCTGCAACCGCCAGCAAATTGTCCGATTTGGACGCCAAGAATGATCTGCGTGATCTTAGCCGTGAGTTCGGCGGTGACGAGCATTGGAATAATGTCGCTGCTCAACTCGATCGCTGGGGACAGAGTAGCTTACCCAGCGACGTCTATCAGGCGTTGGCCTCGTCGGTCGACGGAGTTCGAGCCATGTATGCCATGATGCAGCGGACAGAGCCGGACCTCATCGATACAGAAGCCGATGCAACGCTTGGCGTCGATGAAACCGTCCTCGCGGACATGGTGCGCGATCCGCGCTATTGGAAAAAACGCGACCCAGAGTTTGTCGCGAAAGTGACCGAAAGGTTCCGTGAGTTTTACTCGTCTCAAGAGTAGTCCAATCGCTCTTCGGATAACCGATCCGTCGGCCCGTGATGCGACCCAAACCTAATTCTGTCATCGGCCCTAATAAGGAAAACCGATTCTGCGGAATTTCTATTAACTTAAAGGTGACTAATAAATGTCAGTAAATATCGATCAAGCTTTTAGCAAACAATTTGAACGCGAAGTCCACGAGGCCTACCAACGGCAGGGCTCCAAGCTACGGGCAACCGTCCGAGTTAAGAATGGTGTTCAAGGTAGTTCGACCGTTTTTCAGAAGGTCGGCAAAGGCAATGCAAATACCAAAGCGCGTCACGGCATCGTACCAGTGATGAACGTTGACTTTAGCACGGTCGAGGTCAGTCTTGCGGACTACTATACCGGCGAATGGATTGATCGTTTGGATGAGCTTAAGACAAACATCGACGAACGCCAAGTATTGGCCAATGCGGGAGCATTTGCACTTGGCCGACAAACCGATGAACTCATTATTCAGGCGTTGGCCTCGGCGACTTCATCAATTTCTGTTCAATCGGTTGGTATGACCAAGTCCAAAGTCCTGGAAGCATTCGAACTCCTTGGAACCGCTGATGTACCGGACGATGGCCAGCGATTTGCCGTCATTGGTTGGAAGCAGTGGTCCGATTTGCTCGATCTCCCAGAATTCGCGAACTCCGAATTTATTGGAGAAGACAATCTTCCTTGGCGTGGAACACAGGCCAAGTATTGGCTCGGCACGCTCTGGATTCCCCATTCAGGGCTTCCGGCCGAAGGCGGCATTCGTGACTGTTACTGGTACCACAAGAGCGCGGTCGGTCATGCCATTGGCCAAGATGTCATCACAGACATGACTTGGCACGGCGACCGTGCAGCTCACTTCGTCTCAAACTCGATGTCTCAGGGTGCCGGGTTGATTGACGGATCGGGTGTTATCAAGCTATCCTGTCAGGAGAACTAATAATGGCCTATAATTCGAAAGACCTCAGCGTCCTTTCCTATGCCAATGGATTTACACTTTGGCACTATCGCTCCGAAGATCTTGCCTCGGAGATCGATGATCAAGGTTACTTCAACAGTGCCTCAAAAATGTTGAGAACGGGTGATTTTGTTTTCGTCAACTCCGGTGTCGGTGGCCTCTCAAGCAATGGGCTTTCAGTTGTAAGTAGCAACACTAGTGGTGTTGTTAATATCACCAACATTCTGCCTATTGTCTCTGACGAGGACTGACATCTAAGAAGGGGTTGATATACTCATACGCCTTCGATCCTGCCGGTACAGTGTTGCCGGCAGGATCGAAGTTGAATTTAGAACCTTCGTTCGCAGTGCCCCGCATGGGTGCCGCCAAGAATTTGTTGGCCACGAATCCCAATGAAAGAAAAACATGCCTCAGTCAGACGTAGAGATTGTGTCGGTTGCGCTAACAAAACTCGGTGCAACGCCTATTTCGAGCTTCTCCGACGATGCGGCCGAAGCTGAAGTATCTCAAAGACTTTACCCCTATGTACGCGACACTTTGCTATCTGCTCATCCTTGGGGCTTCACGCTTGCACGTGTTTCCTTGAGTCCGGCAGATCCCTTTGAGACTGATGACGGACGTTGGAGGTTTGAGCTTCCGATTGATCTCTTGAGAGCGTCGTCAGCCGGTGTTGGCAAATCCGATGTCGGACTACCTTTCAGTATCGAAGGATCTCAATTCCTTGGCGCTTCTGATGCTGTAACCTTAAAGTATCATAGGCGCGCACCTGAAAGCATTTTTCCTTCGCATTTCGTTTCTGCTCTTGTCGCGAGGCTTGCCGCTGAACTGTGCCTGCCGATTACCGAAAGCAGTAGTCGCGCAGAGGCATTGTTCCAGCTAGCTGACGCTGAGGTCGCACTGGCAAAGCTCATTGATAGCCAGCAGAAAACACCAAACAGTATTGATGATTTCTCTCTCATTCGTGCGAGATTCTCATGACTCGCATTGTTCAGACCAAAACAAGTTTTGCCGCCGGCGAGCTGGATCCTGTACTATTCGGTCGTCTAGACCTTCGAGCGCAGCAGGAGGGCGCTGCAAAACTGCGCAATGTGGTTGTGCGTCCCACAGGAGGTGTTTGTCGAAGACCCGGAACGCGTTTCGTGCAGGAACTGGCCGGTGGAGATCGTCTCACAAGCTTTGACAATGGCAACGTAAGAGCTTTGGTTGCCGTTGCACCCAGCTCAATACAAGTGATCGAAGAAAAAGAAGTCGTCTCGAGCTTTCACGGACTACCTTGGACTCTTGAACAAATTCAACACCTGGCTTGGGTTCAATTCCGGGATCGCATTTTATTTGTTCATCCGGAGATTGAGCCAATCCTTCTTATCAGGAAGCCTTCTGGCTGGGAGCAAATGCAGGGGCTTCCATGGCAGACCGGCAGTGATGGCCGTCTACTTCAGCCATTTGCACGCTACGCCGATAGCTCCGCGCTTCTCGCCCTGCATCACATCGACGGCGTGGTCATTGACGGTCCTGCATCGGGGATCGTCGACATTGTTGCGTCAGACGCAGTCTTCTCCATCGACCATGTCGGAACCGTTATCCGATATCGCGGGGTGGAGATTGATGTAAGTCAGTATAAGTCGGCAAATCGTTTATCTGGCACGCTCGTCGGTGCTGTCGATGAAGCAAATGCGACCCAAGATTGGTCGGAACAAGCTTTCAGCGGTGCCAGAGGATGGCCAGCGACATCCTGCTTTCATCAAGACCGACTGGTCTTCGGCGGAAGTCGCGATTTACCAAATTATGTCTGGATCTCGAAGACGGGAGACTACTTCAACTTCGATCTCGGACAGGGTTTGGATGATCAGGCCATCGCGTTCCGCCTGAATTCAGACCATCATGAACACATTAGGGCCGTCTTTCCGGGTCGAAGACTTCAAATATTCACCGGCAACAGTGAGTGGGTCGTTAATGGCTCGCCCCTGACGCCAGCAAATGTTTCGGTGGATCTACAAACGCGCGTAGGCTCATTAGGATCGCGCCGTATCAGCCCTGTCGACGTTGATGGCGCAACATTGTTTATCGGTGCGAGCGGACGCGATCTGCGCGAGTTCATATTCTCCGATAGCGAACAAGCCTATCAGGCGGCAGATCTCGCATTGTTGTCTCGTCATCTCATGATCGAGCCACGAGACCTCTGCTTCGATAGACATAGTCGACAGATCGTTGTGGTTCGAAGTGATGGCGCGGCAGCGCTGGTTGCGATCGATCGAAACAGCAACGTCGTCGCATGGAGCCAAATGGAACTCGCAGGAGAGCTTATGGCCTGCTGTGTTCAAGAGGGGTTCGTTTATTTTCTCTCGCGCGTCAATGGCACTACGATGATTGAAGAATTCGACCCGGACTTGGGGCTCGATCATGCCATCCAGAAAACGGCTTCGATTGAAACACAAGCTTGGCTAGGCTTCTCGCCGCTAGAAGGAATGTCCGTCACTGTTGTCGGTGATGACGACACACGTGAACAAGCTCAAGTCGTTGGCGGAACAATAATTACCAGTGGCTGGTTCCGAAAGATAGAGGCCGGACTAGCATTCGAGCACGAGATCGAGCCGCTTCCACTCACCACGCAGACGCGGAGTGGTGCAGATCAATCTCAGCTCTACCGTCCTATCAAGCATTCCTTTCGGTTGAGCGAAACCGAGGATCTTAACGTCGAGACCGAATCAGGCACAACACGAAATGTTCTTCGTTCCGCTGACGCTGGTGGTGCGTTCTCCGGCGATGTCCGACTAAGCGCTTACGGCTGGCGCCGCGCCTACGATCTCCCAACTTGGCGCATTCATCAGGACATGCCAACACCATTCTGTCTCTTGTCCGTAACTTCTGAAATAAAGGTGAATAACTGATGGGATCATATTCAAGCCTCGCCACGACCGGGCTCAACTTGCTCGCCGCGCAACAAGCGCAGCAACAGGCGAAGAAAGACCTGCGCAACAAGGAAAAGCAACAATCTCGTAAAATCGAAGCTCAGCTAAGGGCGGAAGAAAGGAAACAACGCGATCGTCTGCTCAAGCGTATTTCCGCCGAACGTGCTCGCGCCGGTGCTGCGGGTGTAGCCACGTCAGGCGGCTCTGTTGATGCAATTTTGCGCGGTCTGGAGACCGAAAGCAAGATTGCGAGCGCCTATAGACAAGATGAAGCCAACCGGGAGCTTGACGCCCTGAGAAGCGGTATTGAATCGCAGCGGCGGCGCAATCTCTTGCAGCTAAGCAATCAATACGCGTCGGCAGGCATCTCCGCACTTGGTGCGAATTTCGGACAGAAATCTCAACGCTAATCTTTTGCTGTTGAGAAGCAAACCGATGACAGACATGAAGCTAGACGCGGAGAATCCAGAGGAAATGACTTTCGGGGAGTTTGTATGGCGTTGGAACCTCAGCCAACAACGACAAACTCCCGATTTGCACAGGCAAATGGCCGACTGGCTAAACGATTGCTGCGAAGCTGGTGACAAACAGCTCGCAATGCTTGTGTTCCGCGACGCAGGGAAGTCGACCATCTGTGGACTTTACTGCGCTTGGCAGCTTCTTCGCGACCCAAATACCCGGATCCTCGTCTTGGCGGCAGAGCATCAACTTGCGTGCAAGATGACACGTAATATAAGGCGCGTTTTGGAACTGCACCCTGCGACTACGCATTTGCTGCCAAAGAAGAAGGATCTCTGGGCAGCTGACCAACTCACGATTCGCCGAGATCTGGTGCAGCGAGATCCATCGGTGCTCGCAAGAGGGATATCGAGTAACATAACTGGAGCACGAGCCGACGTGATCATTTGCGATGACGTTGAGGTTCCAAACACTTCAGAAACAGCGGGCAAGCGTGACATATTACGTCAACGGCTCCGTGAGTTGTCATTTATCCTAACACCCGGAGGCATTCAAATTTTTATTGGAACGCCTCATCATTTTTACTCAATCTACTCGGTACGAGCCCATCCAGAAATTGATGAGCACTCACCCTTTCTTAACAACTTTAAGAGATTGACGCTGCCAATTTTTGACGAGCATGGGCGAAGTAGATGGCCCGAAAGGTTTTCAACTGATGAGATTGATAAGATACGTAGTCAGGGCGGTCCCGCGAAATTCAAGAGCCAGATGCTGCTCGAGCCGAGCCATGTGTCAAAAGTTAGGCTCGATCCCGAATTGCTTCGTTCGTATGACGGCGATCTGACACGGAGTTTTGCCAACGGCTTACAGATTTTGAGAATCGGCCCGAACGAAATTCAGGCGGCTCAATGCTGGTGGGATCCTGCATTTGGTCATGCCGGTTCAGGAGATTCCAGTGTCGTAGCCGCTGTCTACCTCGACCGCCAGAATCAGTACTATCTCCACGACATACTTTATATCGATGTCAGCGATCTTTCACAGGGTCAAGATGAGGCAACAGCATCTTGCACTCACGTTATCGAATTCCTGAAGCGCAATCATCTGCGTTCGATCGGGATTGAAACCAACGGCATCGGTAAGTTCCTGCCATCTCTGTTGAGGCGGGAAATTCGCCGCCAAGGGGTGAGGGTAACTGTTCGAGAACAGACATCTTCGCGCCCGAAGTCCGCGAGGATTCTTGAAGCCTTTGATCCAATCCTGTCGGCAAGACGGCTTCATATACACAGGCAAGTCCAAAAGAGCCTGTTTATCCAAGAGATGCGTGAATGGATGCCGGGCAGACATTCGTCCGACGATGGACTTGACGCTGCCAGTGCTTGTATCTTGTCTCTGCCAACGTTGCACAATGCCGGTATACGAGATGATGGAACTTTGGTCGAAAACTCATATGTGGGAGCAACGCAGTTCTCCGCCGTCGTCGAGTTTGCGCCCTAGATGTGAGGACTTGCACCATGGCTCATTCGAAACTAAACACGGGCGCTCATTTCGGATGGGTGGCCGAGTGGTTTAAGGCACTGGTCTTGAAAACCAGCGAGGGTTCACCCCCTCCGTGGGTTCGAATCCCACCCCATCCGCCACTTACTCGTGCTGTTGTCTTGCTGGCTAAGCAAATCTCAACTGGTTCGTTGGTGTTGTAAACTTCGTATGCAACCTTCAGGGTTGCAGAACATGATCCGTCGAGGCTTTTGCGGGCAATCTCATAGCTATCTCCAGAGAGGTCTTCGTGGGCCAGAACCTGCTGATCCCATTTCGCCATGCCGCCAAGCCAGGGCCTGATCAAAATCCCAATGCACGAGGCAGGGCGAGCACGAACCACGGGACGTATGTCATGATCAACAGACTGGCTATCAAGGGTACCAGGAACGGGGCGACGGCCCAGGAGATGCGGCCGAAGGAGAGACCCGTAATATCGCGCAAGACGAAGAGCGAGAGACCCATCGGAGGTGTATATTGGCCAATCATAATGTTGAAGACCATAACCACGCCGAAGTGTAGAGGATCGATGCCGAATTGGTTCTGGGCAATTGGCAGGAGCATAGGGGCGAGGATGTAGAGGAGGATGGCGTTCTCAATCAGCGCCCCGAGGACGAGCAGAATAATATTGACCAGCAGCAAGAACGCCCAGCCGGAATCGAATGTTGCCGCCATCGCTGCGGCGAGCTGCTGAGGCATCTGACCAATGGTCAGCACATAGCCGAAGAGCAGCGCTGTTGTGATGATAAAGAGCAGCTTGCTGGTGGCGACAGCGACGTCGCGCAAGGTCTCGATCAGTTCGCGCACCTTCAGGTCGCGGTAGACGATAACAGCGAGGAACAGAGCGTAGAGCACGGCAGCGGTGGCGGCCTCCGTCGGGCTGAAGATGCCGAGCGCCATGCCGCCGACAATGATGAACGGGGTCAGAAGCGGCGGAGCCGCCAGCAAGAAGGCCCAGGCGAAGGCTCTCCACGTGACACGCTCGGTCGTGTAGTAGCCGTGGCGCTTGCCGATGACGTAGACATAGAGCATCAGCATCGACGCAATGAGCAGACCGGGCAGAACTCCCCCTAGGAAGAGACCGATGATCGAAACTTCGGCAATCACGCCGAAAATCACCATTGGCACGCTCGGCGGCAGGATCGGGCCGATAGCCGACGAGGCCAGCGTCACGCCGACGGCAAAATCGGTGTTATAGCCCTTGTCGCGCATGGCCTTGACCTCCATCGAGCCCAGCCCGGCGACATCGGCCAAGACCGAGCCGGACATGCCGGCAAAGATCAAGCTGGCAACGACGTTGACATGACCGAGCCCACCGGGCACGCGCCCCACTGCGACATTGGCGAAGTCGAAAATGCGGTTGGTGATCCGCCCCGCGTTCATCAGCATACCGGCTAGCATGAAGAGTGGGATGGCCAGCAATGTGAAGCTGTTGAGCGAGAGCGCCAGCTCGGAGACGGCGGTGGAGAGCGGAAAGCCATTCCAGAGTAGGTAGATCATCGCCGTTGCACCGAGCGCGAAGGCGACGCGAAAGCCCAGGAACACGAAGACTAGACTAGCGGCAATAAGGCCGAGAAGGAGGTAATCGACGCTCACAACTTAGACCCGGAACGTGTCCAGGCGCGCAGGCGACGAACAATGTCGGCTGCGATGTAGATCGCCATCAAACCGGCCGTGATCGGTACGATCGCAACCACCCAGGCGATCGGCAGCCGCAAGGCTGGTGTTCTTTCGAAGGACAATTCATGAAATGCCTGGATGCCGCCGATGACCAGCAGGACGAGAAAGACAATTGTGCAAACATCCCAGATGACATCCAGCACAGCCGAGATCCTGGGCCCCAAAAACTCCTCGAGAAACTCTACTTTGACGTGGCCCTCGCCGCGAACGACGCCCGTTGCACCCAGAAAGGTTAGCCAGATCAGCAGGGCAGCACTCAGCTCCTCGGTCCAAGTGAAGGGTGCGTTGAACACATAGCGCGACACAACCTGCATGCTGGCGAGTACCAGAAAGCTTACCAGGATCACTACGGCGAGTACGAGCTCGATAGTCCAGCACGGTCGCCGCCGATCGGCCGAAGAGGTCTCACTCGGCGGCATCGCGTCCACCCGATCGGCGTTGATAACGCTACTGGTGGGCCACTTCCAAGACCTGAGTGGCGACGCCGTCCGGCCAGATTGGGCCGTCGAACTTGGCGAGGACCGAGGCACGAACTGCCTCTCGGAAGGCGTCGATATCGAGCCCGTCTTCAGGTCCGATGACTGTGGCTCCAGCCTCCTCCAGTTGCTCGGCGAGGCTCGCTTCGTGGTGGATTGTCTCGACACTCATCCAACTCGCCGCCTGGCCCGCAGCGGCACGGATAGCAGCCCGTTCGTCCTCGCTGAGTTCGTTCCAAGCGTCCAAATTCGCGACGATCGGAATGGGGATGATTTGGTGCCCGGTGAGGATGACGTAGTCCTGAACGTCATAGAACTTATTGGCCCAGATCGTCGGCAGCGGATTTTCCTGGCCATCGACAACTCCCTGACGCAGAGCCTGGAACAACTCGGCGAAGGCGACAGGTGTCGGCGCCCCGCCAAGACCGCTCACTACAGCGAGCGACATTTCGTTGGGCACTGCGCGAATTTTCAAACCATCAACGTCAGCAGGCGATGTCACCTCCGTGTCCGTCGTCGTGAGATTGCGGGCACCGTAATAGTACGTGGCAAGCACCTCGAGCCCACCCTCCTCGGCGAGCGTGGCATTCCAGGCGTGGCCGAGTTCGGGGTGCTCGACCACGCGTGCAACCTGGCTCCAATTGTCGTAAAAGTAACCGGCTGTGTAGGCCGAATACTCGGGCACGATGTCGGCTAGTATCGGATAAGGTGTTATGGCCAGTTGGATCGCACCGCTTCGCACCTGACCCATCAGTTTGCGGTTATTGCCGAGCTGGCTCGAAGGGTAGACGTCGACAGTGACCTCGCCGTTGGTGTAGTTCTCCACTAACTCGGCGAACCGCTCGATGCCCTGGCCGGTCGGCGAATCAGGCGAGTTGACGTGGCCGAGCCGAAGCTGCGTTTGGGCGTGGGTCGGTGTCGCAGCAAAGCCTAGGCTTGCGGCAGCGACTCCAACAACAACACCGCAAAAAACCCGTCGAATATTCATCGTAGAGGACTCCCTGAATGTCCAATTGAGTTTTATCGACGTTCGAAGATTGAAATCCCCGTTTGACGCCGAGTTTAACCCAACCGTACCGCCGATGACGTCGATTGGAAAGCCCAATCGGCTCACGAGGGTATTTTGCAGCGATCGGAGACGCCTTTAGCGGCCCGAAGGTCGCGTGTTTTGTTGGCTGAGACGCAATTCTCCAGGGTTATGGGTGAAGTTCGCCTGAAACATCTCCGCGCATGTCGCTTCGATGTTTCATACTGAAAGACGCAAATTTGATGTCCGGCGTCACTCAAACTGTGGGATGCACGAAGCAGGTGCCCGGATGATTTAGCAAAGCAAAGCCAGTAACGAAACGCTGAGATGTTAGGCTCAAATTTTTTTTCGCCGAAACCTTGTCATGATCGTTAGTCCACAGTGGCTCCCCGATTTCGTGGCCTCGTTTAGCAACCAGAGTTGCTCTTATGAGTATGTCTCGTGTCGGGCTCAGGCCACGGCGTCATTCATCGCTTGAAACCCTTTTCCAGGCCAACTCAGTGTGTCGCTTTGTTTGTGAATTGGTTCGGTGTCCGTGCTCTGCGGAGCCGTCGATCGGTGAATTCGTGCTGAGCGGCTCGACTTGTTTCTACTATGAATTTGTACCCCGTACCGCAGTGTTTTCCTCGGAGAGACGCCGCGACATCAAGATCACCGTCGAGCCTTTCGGACCGACTTCCTTCTCAGGAGCATCTATGCTTGCGCTTGTTACCTCTTCCGGTTCGTTCGCGTCCCGCCAGACGATGGTAACCTTGCTCGTATCGCGGCGCTGCTCGAGCTTGGCAACCCGGCTCTTGAAAGATCCAGGCATGGGTTCGTGTTCCTTCCCTGGTCTTCGATACATCTCTCAAGATTGCCGCCTTCGACGGATCACCGCCGCTGCAGTGCAAGTTACGGATCCATACGCAAGCATTTCTGCAATTGCGTATTTACGCTGTAGTGCAATAAGCCGCGAGTGAGCCGAGCTACTTGGCATGTTGGTAGCCAGACGGTGTTGGAGGTGCGAATTGACGACAGTGGTTGCGCAACCTCCGGAGTCGCCTCACATCATCCGTCGACGCTTTTACGGGCAATCTCATAGCTATCTCTAGAGAGGCCTTCGTGGGCGAGAATGCGCTCGAGTTCGGCCTTCATTAGCGCTTGCCTGGCGTGGTCGTAACGGCGCCATCGGCCTAGTGCCGTAAGGAGGCGGGCTGCGATTTGCGGGTTCTTGCTGTCAATGCGCAGGACGACATCGCAGAGCAGGCGATAGCCCGCGCCGTCGCTATTGTTGAACCCGACGATGTTGCCCATAGCAAAAGCACCGATTAGGGAGCGCAGGCGGTTGGGATTGTTATCGGTGTAGGCCTCATGCTTCATCAAATTCTCGACACGCTCCGGCGCATTGGCATCCTCGATCATCGCCTGCAATGAGAACCATTTATTGACAACAAGGGGGTCATGCTGAAAGCGATCGTAAAAGTCCTCGAGCAGATCTTGGGCATGAGCTGGTGACGTCCAGACGAGAGCGGAAAGGGCACCCATGCGATCGGTCATGTTGCCTGCGGCATGGTATTGATTCTTGGCAAGCTCGACATTCGACGACGTCTCGTCCCAGAGCAGGTATCGAAGCGCTGCGTTTCTGAGCGCGCGCTGCCCCATGGCTCCGCGGTCTAAGGATGCCGGATCGGAGTTGGAGGAACGCTCGTAGACCGTCCGCCATTCTGGAGCGAGGCTAGTTCCAAGTGCAGCACGCAGTCTCTCCATAGCATGATGGATGCGGTCGACGTCGATCACGCCCATTTGCTGCGCCAAATAGGATTTGGACGGCAACCTTATGAGGCGTGCATGAAAGGCCGGATCGTCGATGGACTGATTGAGGACCTGTCGGAAGGCATCGACAAGACCTGTCGGGTCAATCTCTTTACCGTTGGGTCGGTTGACGCTCTCTAACAAGATCTGTGTTGCAAGCCGCTGTCCGGCTTCCCATCGATTGAATTGATCACGGTCCTGGCTAAAGAGAATGGCCAACTCATCCTTAGAAAGATCGCAATCGATGATTATGGGCGCCGAAAAGTTTCGAAGAAGGGACGGGACGGGCTCCTCCGGTACATTGATAAATGTCAGCGACGCCTGGGCGTCCTTGAGCTCAATGAGACGATCCTCCGTAGCTTCGGTATTTTCACTCTGCAGTTGAAGACGGAGCGGCACACCATTTTTTCGCAATAATCCGATGCGAATGGGGATGTGAAGATCTTTCTTGGTCGATTGTCCCGGCGTCGGAGGTGTGCTCTGTGTGATCTCCAAAGAGTAGGTTTCGTTCTCGGCGTCGTAGGATCGTTTCACGGAAACCTTGGGTGTGCCGGCTTGTTCGTACCAAATTCTGAACTGTGCGAGGTCGACACCGCTCGCATCCTGCATTGCATCAACAAAGTCGTCGCATGTGACGGCTTGACCATCAAAGCGCATGAAATACAGATCCATGCCTTTGCGGAAGTTTTCCTCGCCAAGCAGAGTGTGGATCATGCGGATAACTTCGGCGCCCTTTTCATAGACGGCGCGCGTATAGAAATTGCTGATCTCGATATATGAATCGGGGCGGACAGGATGGGCGAGGGGGCTAGAGTCCTCGGCAAACTGGCTCTCGCGTAGGAGGGCCACGTCATCGATACGTTTAACGCCTGGCGAATGCATGTCTTCCGCAAAGATTTGGTCACGAAAGACCGTCAAACCTTCTTTGAGCGTTAATTGAAACCAGTCGCGGCAGGTAACACGATTGCCGGTCCAATTGTGAAAATATTCGTGGGCGATGACCCGCTCGACATTATTGAAGTCTTGGTCTGTCGCGGTCTCCGCTTTGGCCAGCGCTAACGATGTGTTGAAGACATTGAGGCCCTTATTTTCCATGGCACCAGCATTGAAGTCGCCCACGGCAACGATCTGGTAGAGATCGAGGTCGTACTCGAGACCAAACCGTTCCTCATCCCAGCGCATGGATTTCTTGAGCGATTCGATGGCGTGCCCGCATTGATCAATGGTTCCTTGCTCCGAATAGATGCGGAGGACTATCTGGCGGCCGCTCATGGTTGTGTAGCTGTCTTCAAGCAGGGCGAAATTGCCGGCAACCAGCGCAAAAAGGTAAGAGGGTTTGGGGAATGGATCTTGCCAGATTGCGCGATGACGACCGTTCTCGAGATTCGTGGTTTCGATAAGGTTGCCGTTCGAAAGTAACGTCGTGGCTTGTTGCTTGGCAGCCTCAATTGTCACCTGGTAGCGAGCCATAACATCGGGTCGGTCCTGAAAATAGGTGATCCGGCGAAAGCCCTGGGCTTCGCATTGGGTGCAGAAATTGCCGCTGGAGAGATAGAGGCCCGAAAGCTGTGTATTGCGCGCAGGGGCGATCCGAGTCTTGGTCTGCAATTCGAAGTGATCGGGAGTACGATGGATCGTCAGCCCATGGTCGGAACGTTCGAAGTCGCTCGGTGCTAATTCGGTTCCGTCGATCGCAATCGACAAAAGGTCGAGGTCATCGCCATCAAGCCATAGCCCCGAGCCTTCCGAGTTTTCATTGATGCGATGCATGCCAAGCGTCGCGGTCACGATTGTCGCATCGGGATCGAGCGCGAAATGCAGGTCGACATCGGTCGTTGTTATTGACGGTGCACGGTAGTCATGCCGACGAACGACGCGGCGATTGGGATCCATATGCGTCACAATGTTTCCTTTGCGAACAAAACGGTAGCGTCAGACAGCTTGTGGCCCATGACAGACAGCTTCACGGCGTGTCTTGAGCCTGCTGTCAATTGTGTCTAGCCTTTGCGCAGTATAGTGACCAAACACAGGGAATTTTGATCGTGACAGCGGCATTCGTCGGACTAGGCGTGATGGGATATCCCATGGCTGGCCATCTTGTGAAGAAGGGCGGTCATGATGTGGCGGTTTTCAATCGTACGCATGAGAAGGCTCAGAAGTGGGCCCAAGAATTTGGCGGTCGCGCCGCTGCGACACCAAAGCAGGCGGCAGAAGGGGCCGAAATTGTGTTTGCCTGTGTCGGCAATGACGATGACATACGCTCCGTCGTTTATGGCGACGAAGGCATCCTTGCGGGCCTGGGTAAGGATTGCGTTTTTGTCGATCATACAACCGCATCCGCCGACATCGCACGAGAACTCGATCAGGCCTGCCGTGATCAAGGCGGACATTTTATCGATGGTCCCGTATCTGGGGGGCAAGCAGGTGCGGAAAATGGTGCCCTCACTGTGATGTGTGGCGGAGAGCAGGCTCCGTTCGATCGCGCCAAGCCGGCTATGGATTGCTATGGTAAGGCCGTGACCTTGATGGGCCCTGCGGGTTCTGGCCAGCTCACCAAGATGGTCAACCAGATTTGTATTGCCGGCGTGGTTCAGGGGTTGTCCGAGGCCGTCAACTTCGCAATGCAGGCTGGCCTGGATACGGATAAGGTTGTCGATGTGATCTCCAAGGGGGCCGCCCAGTCCTGGCAGATGGAGAACCGCTGGCAAACCATGGTCAAAGGTGAGTTCGATTTTGGCTTCGCCGTCAATTGGATGCGCAAAGATCTGCGCATTTGTTTGGAAGAAGCACGTAAGAACGGTGCGGCCCTGCCGATGACCGGCATGGTCGACGGGCTCTATCAATTGGTCCAGCAATCCGGAGGCGGGCGTTGGGATACCTCAAGCCTTCTTTATAATCTGCGGCCGAAGGACGAATGACCATGTGCTCTAGCGATATGACAGATTGCTCCCATATCGAATGATGGGTCTGCCATTTCGGCAGTTACCCAGTTGAACAAATCTCGACGAGTTGGATGCTGTGATGGCATATGATAGAAGCGCCAAATTCGGGCTCGGCCAGGTCGTCCGTCACCGGAGATTCCCCTTTCGCGGCGTCGTTTTCGACGTGGATCCTGAGTTCAACAATACTGAAGAGTGGTATCAGTCAATTCCGGAAGATATGCGGCCCTCCAAAGACCAGCCCTTTTACCACTTGTTGGCCGAGAATGCCGAAAGCTACTACGTGGCGTATGTTTCCGAGCAGAATCTTCTTCCAGACGAGAGTACTGAGCCGGTCGGACATCCTCAGCTCGGAGAGATGTTCGATCAGCGCCGCGATGGTGAGTATGAGCCGAAATCGCATCTGATCAATTGACGGCCATTTGGGCAGGTAGCGCGATCACGGTAGATTGAGCCTACATGGATATGGGCTCCGTTATGCTCCGAGCATCGTTGGCAACGTGATAGCATGCAGTATGCGGCAAGTATTTCCAATTGGCCTACTGGTGGCGGGCCTTGCTAGCTCGCCGGCCTATTCGCAGGCTCTTCAGAACATGTTGGACCAGTTAGCAGCACCGGCCACCACAGTCGAAGCTCCCGTAGTCGTAAATGGGCGGTTCAGCGATGTCGGTGAGCAAGCCCTCGTCGTTAGTTTCGAGACGAAGCCGGAAATAAGGCTGGTTGCCGATCCCGGGATGACAGTGACGCCACTCTTTAGTGAGGGTGTGACATGGTTGGCGGACGGCGAGGTCGAACTGCGCTATGAAGGCGAGGAGTATTTCGAACCGTTACCGACAATTCGGATTCCGTTTGCCGCCGAAGATGCCGATGAAGTGAGGGCACGCATCAACTACGCATTCTGCGTCATTGACGAACAATGTCTCTTTGGTGAAGCGGTTGTCGAGGTTGACCTTTCGGACCTCGAATAGCGCTCGTTGCGCAACGCTTTCGAATCTTTTAGAGGTCGTGCACGTATTATCTCTTTGGCCAATCCGACATGAGCTTCATCGCGTCCAGCCTTTCACGCATCAAACCATCACCGACCATTGCGGTCACCAATCTCGCTCGCGAGCTCAAGGCTTCGGGCAAAGACGTCATTGGCCTCGGCGCGGGGGAACCGGATTTTGACACGCCTGATCATATCAAGGAGGCTGCGATCCAGGCGATCAAACACGGCGTTACTAAGTATACCGCTGTCGATGGCACGCCCGAGCTTAAGGACGCAATTGTCGCTAAGTTTAAGCGCGATAACGATCTGACCTATCAAGCTTCGCAAATCACCGTTGGCACCGGTGGTAAGCAGATCCTCTACAATGCGCTGATGGCGACGCTCAATCCGGGCGACGAAGTCATCATCCCAGCTCCATTTTGGGTTTCCTATCCGGATATGGTGCTTCTTGCCGGCGGTCAGCCGGTCTACGTTCGATGTCCCGAAGAAACCGGCTTCAAGATGCAGCCACGTGACCTTGAGATGGCTATTAGCCCAAAAACGAAGTGGTTAATCCTGAACTCGCCCAATAATCCGACCGGTGCCGCCTACACCGACGCCGAATTGCGCGCGCTGACGGACGTGTTGGCCAAGCATGAACATGTCCATGTCATGACCGACGACATGTATGAACACCTGGTCTATGATTCATTCGTCTTTACAACCCCCGCTCAGATCGAGCCGCGGCTGTACGACCGCACCCTCACGGTCAATGGTGTTTCCAAGGCCTACGCCATGACGGGGTGGCGAATTGGTTTTGCTGGTGGCCCTGAGCCGCTCATCAAGGCCATGGCGAAGATTCAGTCACAAAGCACCTCAAATCCCTGTTCGATCAGTCAAGCTGCCGCCGTTGCCGCGCTCAACGGTGATCATGGATTTATCGACGGGCGCAATGCTATCTTCAAGGGGCGCAGAGACTTAGTCGTCGATCGGCTCTCCAACACACAAGGTCTGCAATGTCATCGGCCGGAGGGGGCCTTTTACGTCTATCCGAGTTGCGCTGGCACGATTGGGCGAAAGACGCCGGCCGGAACAATGATCGAAAGTGCGGAGGATTTCTCCCGCTACCTCCTCGAATCGGTGGGCGTCGCTGTGGTTCACGGTGCTGCGTTCGGATTGGATCCATTTTTCAGGATCTCGTACGCAACTGCGACGGAACAGCTCGAAGATGCCTGCACCCGGATTGCCAAGGCTTGTGCCGACCTCTCCGACTAGGAGCAGTCGTTTGACTTGGTTACGCGTTCGTGGCGAATTCGGGAACCCGCTGAGATCTGATTGAGCTTGGAAACGCCCGCGTTGATTTCCAGTACGTATTGGATAGGCCCGGGCGAAGAGATGTGCGCTCTGGACAGGGGCTCCGTGTTTTCAGCGATCCCAATGACGCAACCGTTCTCGTCTATAAAGAGCATGTCGAGCGGTAGAT
>CAYPOV010000006.1:0-32538 GCA_964412385.1 uncultured Geminicoccaceae bacterium | reverse complement strand
CGTGCCCCCGCTGTGGGTGACGGAAACATCCCAGACGCGGTCATGATGACCGCGACACGCGCGGGCAAGATGACCGCGACACGCGCGGACAAGATGTCCGCGTCACGAGCAACGCAACCGGCTCCAATCAAGGGGGCGACAAGAGCCTTGCATTCCCTGCCATCGCCACAAGACGATGACAAGAAACGGTATTGTAAAAACGAAGCGCAGCCAGACGACCTGTGCCGGCGGATAGGTCATTGTCAGATGCTTGTTGAAGACATCCATGATGCTCAAGACGAACATTCCGCCTACGACTAACAGAACACCGCGTAATTCAGGGGCGACGTTGAAAAATCGATGGAGCGAGGATCGAAGTCCAAATCTATCGTTTCGAGCCATGCTCGGCTCGAATTGCAGTGATGCCGGCGACGGCAATGATCAGGCTACCAGTGACCGTCGGAATGTCCGGAATGTCACCGAAAACCAGATAGCCGATGATGGTGGCATAGATCAGGATGGTGAAGGTGAATGGTTGGATCACCACAGCAGGAGCTATGGAGAGTGCCGCAATAAGGCAATAGTGACCTGCGGCGCCGAAAACAGCGATGGCGATGAACCTCGGTACATCTTCTGGGTCAATCGGAACAGCATAGAAGGGCGCGGCCAAGCCCAAAACAATCGAAACACCGACCACCTGGAGTGCAAGCGTTGTCATCGCCCCATCGGCTTGACCGGCAACACGTGTCATGATCTGGACAATCGCGAAAAGAAAGGCCGTGAGTACGCCTAGAAGAGCGATCATTTGAAAGGCATTCATGCCGGGGCGGACGATAATCAACGCTCCGACAAAACCGACAACAACGGCGATCCAGCGTGCCCGTCCGACATGCTCGCCCAAAATGGGCATGGAGAGTGCTGTGACAAAAAGCGGAGCCGTCAGTAGCAATGCCTGGCCTTCAGCAAGTGATAGGATCTTGAACACATAAAGTGCCATCGTCATCTGGATCGCGAACAAAACCACGCGGGCCAACTGAAGCCCTGGCCGTCGTGTTGTGAACACACGGAAACCGTGTCGCCGTGACAAGAGTAAGGCCAGGAGTGGGATGGTGAAGACAAAGCGCAGCCAAATCACCTGCGCCGGCGGGTAGGTTTCCGCCAACGACTTGTTGAACGCGTTCATGCCGCTCAAGACCAAGGTGCCACAAGATACGATAAGCACTCCGCGAAGTTCGGGAGAGAGCGAACTCAGTCGTTGCGACAAAGATTGAAACAGGCGCTTAATCGTCCGGTCCGTGCGCCATGATGCCGGTCTCCTTCTCGTAGAAATGGCCGACACGCAGAAGGCTGATTTCATCGAAAGGACGGCCGACCAACTGCATCGCCACGGGCAGTCCACTGCTGGAGAAGCCGATCGGCACACTCATCGCCGGCAAGCCCAGATAGTTGAAGGGGCAGATGAAGTAGCCCATGCGGTTGATCAGCTCGACAAATTTGAGACTGCCGCCGGTATCAGTGTCATCGATGCGGGGGATCGGATCCGGCAGACACGGCGTCATGAGTACGTCGATATTGGCGAATGCCTGGTGAACAAAGTCCTTGACCACGCGTGAGCGGGCTCGCAACGCGGATACATAGTCCGGTGCTTCCACGGCAAAGCCAGGAAGCAGCCGTGCGAGCGTTTGCGGGTTATAGTCTTGGCGCCTTGTTGTGACCCATTTCCTGTGCAGCGATGCCGCCTCGGCAAACATGATGAGCCTTCGAAGACTGTTACTCGGCTCGAACGGCGGAAGCTCGACGGGGACGATTTCGGCGCCCAAACTCTTGAAAACTTCGAGGCTCGCCTCGAGACGCTGGGCAATCTCCGGATCGACCGGCTCTTCATAGTCTTGGGCACAAATCCCGATGCGCATGCCGCGGATCACCCGGTCGATGAGAGCCGGATAATTGGGAACCGGACGCCGGCTTGTGGTGGCGTCATTGGCGTCGTGCCCTCCGATGACCCGGAGCATCAGGGCTAGATCCATCGAGCTTCGTGCCAACGGCCCCACGTGATCGAGCGATGTGGAAAGCGGCATGGCACCATATCGGCTGACACGACCAAAGGTCGGCTTGATGCCGACGATGCCGCAGCAAGCCGCAGGCCCCCTGATCGATCCACCCGTGTCCGAGCCTAGCGTCATGTAGTTGACCCGGGCTGCTACGGTGGCAGCGGGCCCGCTCGACGAGCCGCCAGGAATGTGATCATGGTTCCACGGATTTCGCGGCGTCCCGGTAATTGGATTATGGCCGGTGAGCCCAAGCGCGAACTCGACCATATGGAGGCGGCCGACATCGATCGCTCCTGCCCCATCGAGCCTTGACAAAACGTGAGCCGTTCTGTCCGGAACGAAGCCATCCAAAATGCGTGTGCCAGCAAGGCAAGCCCGGCCTTTGCGGTAGAACATGTCCTTGTGCGCCATCGGCACACCATGAAGTGGTCCATGGACGTGGCCGCGGGCCCGATCGCTGTCCATGGCATCCGCCGTCTCGAGGGCCTTTTCGGCATCGATCGCGACCACCGCGTTGAGGGCTCGGCCCTTGGTCTCCAGGCCATCGATCATGGCTTCCGTGACCTCCCGCGAAGAGGTCTCGCCGATCTCGATTTTCAGCGCGATCTCGGCTGCGCCCAGTGCAAGAAGTTCAGCGCTGCTCATCTCGAGGGCTTCTCATCGGCAAGCTGTTCCAAGACCGGTGCAAATTCATGAAGATCGAGATCCAGCGGCAACTCAAGCGCGATTTCGCGAGTACGGGCGACGAGTGCCACTGCCGTCTGTTTGGGGCCCTCGCCGATCTCGAGCTCTTGGTGTTGCAAGTCATGATGGCCCGCCGAGACGGGTGCCGGGGCATCGCGTTTTTCCATGTGCATTCGACTTTCCTGACGATCGCGCTCGTTGATACACGGCCCGGGGAAGCGAGCATAGATCGGCCGGGCCACCATCCGACCATCAACACCAATGATTACTTGCCAAGTGCGACACTGTTGCCGAACATCAGAAGCGGGGCTATGGCAAGGCCAACATTGCAGCCCCGGGAGATGAAGCATGGATATGGCCGGTGAGTACCGGATCAAGGCGCCACGTCAGACAGTGTGGGAAGGCCTCAACGATCCGGAAATATTGAAGCAATCAATTCCCGGCTGCGAGGAGTTGACCAAGACCGCCGACGATGAACTCGAAGCCAAGGTCCGTGCCAAGATCGGCCCTGTCAGCGCAAAATTCGCGGGCAAGGTGACACTCAGCAACATCAACGCCCCCGAGAGCTACACGATTGCCGGTGAGGGCCGCGGAGGGGCTGCCGGTTTCGCTAAGGGCAGCGCGGATGTTCATCTCACCGAAGAAGGCGACGAGACCCTTCTCAAATATGATGCCAAAGCCGATGTCGGCGGCAAACTCGCGCAAATCGGCTCTCGCCTGGTTCAAGGCAGTGCAAAAAAGATGGCCGACGACTTCTTTACGAGATTTTCGGCAATCGTCTCGGGAGAGGAGATCACCAGCAAAACTAACGAGAATGCCGGTTCTTCCCCGCCGCACATCGAGCCTGCGTCTGGCAATTCGCAACCTACTGTCTCGCAACCGGCCATGGCAGCCAGCAATTCGGCCGCAGAGACCAGTGATTTCATGGATTGGGGTCGCAATCCGCTCTTGTGGATCGCCGCCATTGTCGTTGTGGGGATCATCTTAGCGCTGATCGTTTGACGGCTGGTCTAAGGCTTTCTAGTTTCAAACTATTCTAAATTTGGAGGGAGCCGGCCTAGGTCCGGCTTCGAATTTGTGCTTTCGAGGGAGGGATCCGATGCCCACAGTATCGATGACGGTCAATGGTAAGCAGGTGAGCGGCGAGGTCGAGAATCGCACGCTACTGGTAGAGTTTCTGCGTAACAATTTGCGCCTCACAGGCACTCATGTGGGTTGCGACACAAGCCAGTGCGGCTGCTGTGTCGTGCATATTGATGACGAGTCAGTGAAGGCCTGTACGGTGCTCGCCATTCAGGCTGAAGGCTCGAAGGTTACGACAATCGAAGGCATGGCGGATGGCGACACGCTCCATCCGATCCAGGAGGCATTTCGCGAGCATCACGGCTTGCAGTGCGGTTTCTGCACACCCGGCATGATCATGAGCGCAGCCGATCTCTTGAAGAACAATCCCGATCCAACGGAGAAAGAGGTCCGTGTCTGGCTCGAGGGCAATATCTGCCGTTGCACAGGCTACCACAATATCGTCAAATCGATTCTTGCTGCGGCCAAGACAATGCAGGCCAACGCTTGAGCTAGTCTTTCGACGCACCCGACCGAGGAACAAAAAATGACAGATCAGGGAATTGGTGCGCGGGTTACTCGTGTCGAGGACCGGCGCTTTATCACAGGCAAGGGGCGATACACGGACGACATCAATCAACCCGGACAGGCCTTTGCCGTGTTCGTCCGCTCGCCCTTCGCCCATGCTGCCATCAAGAGCATCGACACGTCATCGATCGCCTCTCGGCCGGGCGTGTTGGCAGTGTTGACAGGAGATGACGTCGCAGCGGACGGGCTCGGCAATTTGCCGTGCGGCTGGATGGTCAAATCCAAAGACGGCTCGGACATGAAAATGGGCCCTCACCCGGTGTTGGCTCAGGGGAAGGCACGCTATGTCGGCGATCCCGTGGCGCTCGTCATCGGCGAGACCTATGCGCTTGCCCGTGACGCTGCCGATGACCTCGTGATCGATTGGCAGGAGTTGCCCTCCGTCACTGACGTAGGCCAGGCTGATCAGGGCTCGCTCGTCCATGACGATATCCCCAATAACCTCATCTATGATTGGGAAATTGGCGACAAGGGTCCTGTGGACGAGGCATTTTCCAAGGCCTCCCACGTGACGACGATCAACGTCGTCAATAATCGCCTTGTGACCAATGCGATTGAGCCGCGTGCCGCGATCGGTGCCTATGATTCGGGTACAGATAGCTCGACGCTTTATGTTACGAGCCAAAATCCTCATGTGCACCGGCTCGTCACGTCGGCGTTCGTCAACATTGCACCTGAACACAAGCTTCACGTAGTGGCACCCGATGTGGGTGGCGGCTTTGGCTCGAAAATCTTCATCTACAATGAAGAATGTGCCGTGGTCTGGGCCTCCAAGCGTATTGGCGGCAGGCCGGTCAAATGGACAGCTGATCGAAGCGAGGCCTTTATCACCGATGCCCATGGCCGCGATCATATTTCCAAGGCCGAGATGGCCATGGACAAGGACGGCAATTTCCTAGCGCTGAGGGTCAACACCAAGGCCAATCTCGGCGCCTATATGTCGACCTTCTCGAGCTGTGTGCCGACCTATCTCTATGCGACACTGTTGGCCGGACAGTATAAGACGCCCGCCATCTATTGCGATGTGCAGGCCTATTACACCCATACCGTGCCGGTGGATGCCAATCGCGGCGCCGGGCGCCCCGAAGCCTGTTACCTCATCGAAACGCTGGTCAATGAGGCGGCTCGCGAGATCGGATTGGATCCGGCAGAGATCCGACGCCGCAACTTCATCCCCAAAAATGCTTTTCCCTATCAGACACCAGTCGCCCTTTCCTATGATACGGGCGATTATGAGGCGACACTCGATGAAGCGCTCAAGGCCGCGGATTATGCCGGTTTCGCTTCCCGCAAAGCCAACAGCGAGGCGCAAGGGAAGCACCGCGGCATCGGGCTTTGCTGCTATATCGAGGCGTGCGGCATCGCCCCTTCGGCTGTCATCGGTTCGCTTGGAGCCGGGGTCGGTCTTTGGGAAAGTGCCAAAGTTCGCTTCTCGCATACCGGCAAGGTCCAAGTATTGACGGGGACCCATACCCACGGACAAGGTCACGAAACGACGTTTGCGCAGCTCGTTGCGGGCAAGCTCGGCGTGCCGTTCGAGGACGTCGAGGTGATCCACGGTGACACCGAGAAAACCCCCGTGGGCATGGGTACTTACGGGTCCCGTTCCCTTGCGGTGGGAGGCGAAGCCATCGCCAAATCCTGTGACAAGATCATCGAGAAGGGCAAGAAAATCGCGGCCCATCTCCTCGAAGCATCGGAAGGTGATATCGAGTTCAAGGACGGAAGTTTTTCGGTCCGCGGTACCGACCGCGCCAAATCAATCGGCGAGATCGTATTCGCGGCTTACGTGCCGCATAATTATCCGGCCGATCTCGAGCCTGGTATGGAAGAAATGGCGTTCTTTGATCCGCCCAACTTCACCTACCCTGCCGGGACTTATGTCTGCGAGGTCGAGATCGACCCTGTCACCGGCATAACCTCGGTTGAGAGCTTGGTTGCCGTCGATGACTTCGGCAACGTGGTCAATCCGATGATCGTCGAAGGGCAGGTCCATGGCGGACTGGTCCATGGTATTGGACAGGCGCTATTCGAGCATGCCGTCTACGACGATAGCGGGCAGCTTGTGACCGGTTCCTACATGGATTACTGCATGCCCCGCGCCGACAATGTGCCGAGTTTCGAAGTTCTCACCGTCAAGGGCACCGCCTGCACGTCCAATTCACTCGGTGTGAAAGGATGCGGTGAAGCCGGTGCCATCGGAGCGCCTGCAGCCGTGATGAATGCGGTCTCGAATGCGATCGGCACTCCAATCGATATGCCCGCCACGCCCGAAAAAGTGTGGCTGGCACTGCAATCACAATCCATGCCACTTGCCGCTGAATAGGGCATCCAAAATAGGAAGGAACGACGAGCATGTATGATTTTAATTACCACCGCCCGACCTCGGTCGCCGAAGCTGCCAAGCTCTTGGCCGATGCCGAAGACGGCAAGCTCCTCGCCGGTGGTCACACTTTCATCCCAACGCTCAAGCAACGCCTAGCACAGCCGAGCGATATTATTGATCTTGGCGGCATCGCCGAGCTTCGCGGTATTAAGGAAGAAGGCGACACGCTCGTGATTGGCGCCATGACAAAAACCGGCGAAATCGCCTTTTCCGATGTCGTCAAACGCGTCAATCCGGCACTCGCGGCCCTGGCCGAGCATGTCGGTGACCCGCAAGTCCGCAATCGCGGCACCATCGGCGGCTCGATCAGCAACAACGATCCCGCGGCCGACTATCCGGGTGCGATCGTCGGCCTCAATGCGACGGTCGTCACCAACAATCGCGAGATCGCAGGCGACGACTTCTTTACCGGCATGTTCGAGACGGCACTCGAAGAGGATGAAATCACCATTGCCGTGAAATTTCCGAAGCCGGGCCGCGCCGCCTATATGAAGTTCCCGAACCCCGCTTCGCGCTATTCCATGGCAGGCTCGCTGGTTCATGAGCAGAACGGCACGGTAAAGGTGGCAGTGACCGGTGCAGCACCCTGCGTCTTCCGCTGGAGCGATGCCGAACAGGCGCTCAGCGCAAACTTCTCACCGGACGCCGTCGAGCCGCTGAGCTTAAGCGCTGACGATCTCAACAGCGACATTCACGGCAGTGCCGCCTACCGGGCACATCTCGTCAAGGTCATGACCAAGCGCGCTGTTGCCAAGATCTTGAGCTAGCCGTCTCCAAAACTGTTTGCGACAAGAGGGGGCGTTCGCCCCCTCTTTTATTTTGTCAGTTCGTCCCAATCTTGCCCAATCATGATCACGCAAACATTGCCCCGTTCAATTGACGCCACGCAGGAACTCCTGCAGAGCGCCAACTACATCGCCGACCGGCCTCTCTGCACCTCACTTTATTTATCGCTTTCGCTCGGCCGCCCATTGTTTCTCGAGGGCGAAGCAGGAGTCGGCAAAACCGAGATCGCCAAAGTTCTCTCGGAATCGCTAGGCCGACGGTTGGTGCGGCTGCAGTGTTACGAGGGCCTCGACGTTGCCTCGGCCGTCTACGAGTGGAACTATCAACGACAGATGATGGAGATTCGCTTGGCGGAGGCCTCGGGCGAAACCGATCGAAACCGGCTGGGCTCGGATATCTTTTCGCGCGAATTCTTGATCAGCCGACCGTTGCTGCAGGCGATCGAGAATCAGGATGGAGGTGCCCCGATCCTCTTGATCGACGAGCTTGATCGCACGGATGAACCCTTCGAGGCCTACCTTCTGGAAGTGCTTTCTGATTTTCAGATCACTATTCCGGAACTGGGGACAATCAAGGCCGAAGAGCCTCCGATCGTGATCATCACCTCAAATCGCACACGCGAGATCCACGACGCGCTTAAGCGCCGCTGTTTCTATCACTGGGTCGATTACCCCGGAGCCGCGCGCGAGCTCGAGATTATTCGACTGAAGGTGCCTGGCGTCGAGGAACGGCTCTCCAAGCAAATCGTCGCTTTCATTCAGCGCTTGCGTAAAGAGGACCTCTTCAAGCTTCCGGGTGTCGCCGAGACCTTGGATTGGGCGCGTGCCCTCAACACCCTCGACTGCCTGGAACTTACACCCGAGGTGATTCACGACACGCTCGGCACGCTCTTGAAGTATCAAGACGACATCCAGCGCATTCAGGGAAGCGAAGCCGCACGAATTCTCGCCGATATCAATGAGCAAATCCGCATGGAGGCGCTCGCCTCTTGATGCAGGGTCTCGACGAGACCGCCCCACGGGGGCGATTTGCGGCCAATGTGATGCATTTCGCGCGAGCGCTGCGGGGCGCGGGCCTACCCGTCGGGCCCGGTCATGTCCTCGAAGCGCTTAAGGCCGTGCAAACCGTCGGGGTCGACAGCCGAACCGATCTTTATTGGACATTGCATGCGGTCTTCGTGACACGCCGCGACCAGCGCGACATCTTTAATCAGTGTTTTCACGTGTTCTGGCGCGATCCCAAAATCCTCGACCGGCTCATGAATATCATGATGCCGCAAATGGAAGGTGCCGAGGAGGAGCAGCAAGACGAGGTCAATCGGCGCGTCGCCGAGGCTTTTGCCCCTGAGCGGCGTCCTGGCGATAGTGACGGATCGGAGGATGGTGGCGACGAGCCCGAATTCGAGCTCGATGCCGTCATGACCTATTCCGCCAACGAAGTTCTTCAGGAAAAGGACTTCGAGGAAATGAGCGGTGAGGAGCTGGCTATGGCACGGCGCCAGATTCAGCGGCTTCGTCTGCCGATTATGGAAGTGCCGACGCGCCGATTTTATCCGCATCCTCATGGGCGAAGGATCGATATGCGCAGCACTCTCCGGCGTTCATTGCGCGGGGGTGGTGCCTCGATCGATCTGGTCCGCAAGAAACGGCGCCGGCGCCACCCACCCCTGGTCATTCTTTCGGACATTTCGGGCTCGATGAGCCGCTACTCGCGCATGTTGCTACTGTTCATGCATGCCGTCACCAGCGACCGCGACCGGGTTCACAGCTTTCTCTTCGGCACCAGCCTCACCAATGTGACCCGTTACCTGCGCTACCGCGATATCGATATGGCGCTCGAAAAGATCGGCGAGCTGGTTCAGGATTGGTCGGGCGGCACGCGCATCGGCCATTGCCTCGAAACCTTCAACCGGGAATGGTCGAGACGTGTTTTGGGTCAGGGTGCCTTGGTGCTCTTGATCACCGACGGCCTCGATCGCGACGGCGCCGAGGGTCTCGAAACCGAAATGGAGCGGCTGCACAAGAGCTGCCGCCGGCTCATCTGGCTTAATCCCCTGTTGCGCTACGATGGCTATGAACCCATCTCAACGGGTGCGAAGGCAATGATCCGTCATGTCGACGATTTCCGCACGATCCATAATCTCGACAGCCTCGAGGAACTCACTCAGGTCCTCAGTCACCAGGGTCGGCGAACCGTCGACGGTATGTCGGCTTGGGTCGAGGCTTCAACCATGGGAGCTGCTGCATGAATAACGACGCTAACCTGCTCGATACTGCCCAGGAATGGCTCAATGAAGGCCGCAAAGTCGGTATTGCCACAGTTGTCAGCACCTGGGGCTCCTCGCCGCGTCCGCCCGGCAGCCAGCTCATTGTCGACAATCAGGGCAGCATGATCGGCTCGGTGTCGGGCGGCTGCATCGAAGGTGCGGTGATCCGCGAGGCCCTCGAGATCATGGAAGGTGCCAAGCCCAAGCTCTTGGAGTTCGGCGTTTCCAACGAGGATGCCTGGGAAGTCGGGCTCGCCTGCGGCGGCAATGTTCAAGTTTATGTCGAGGCGCTTCGTTGAAAGCCGATCTCCTTGCCCTGTTGAACGAGGCACGGGCCCAGAAGAAGCGTTGCTGCTTGCTCAAATACTTGGATCGCCACGACGAGCTTTTGGTGATCGAGGGCGAGGCGATCGGCGGCGCACTCCCGTCCGATCTTGAGGGGCCTGTAGCAACAGCCTTGCGCCAGGACAAGAGCCGCGCCGTCGACAGTGCAGAAGGCCGCGTGTTTCTTCAGGTCTTCAATCCCCCCTTGCGGTTGATCATTGTCGGCGCTGTTCATATCAGCCAGGCGCTGGCGCCAATGGCGGCACTTTCGGGCTATGACGTGACGATCATCGATCCGCGGCGAGCGTTTGCGACCGATGAGCGTTTTCCGGACGTCAAGATGGCCGATGATTGGCCGGATGATGCGATGGAAGCTTTGGCGCCCGACCGCCGTACGGCCGTGGTCACGCTGACCCACGATCCCAAGCTCGATGATCCAGCCCTCGACATCGCCTTGAAAAGCGAGGCTTTTTACATTGCTGCCCTCGGCAGCCGGCGCACCCATGCCGGACGCAAGGAACGGCTCTCGGCCCTCGGCCATGATGACGAGACCTTCGCGCGCATCCATGGCCCGGCAGGACTTGATATCGGCGCTGTCAGTCCCGCTGAAATCGCGATTTCCGTGATGGCCGAGATGACCAAAGCGCTTCGTGCGACTGACTGATTGATGGATTTCGGGACTGTCGAGACGGCCGGTGCGAAGGGCCATGTGCTGGCGCATTCCATCAGATCGGGCGGCATCAACTTCAAAAAGGGGCGCGTCCTCTCGGGCGATGATATCGAGGCCCTCCTCGAAGGAGGCATCGATCGCATTATTACGGCAACCCTGAGTCCGGATGATGTCGCCGAAGATCAGGCGGCAGACAGGCTCGCCAAGGTACTTGCTGGCGATCACGTCAAAATAGGCAAAGCCTTTACCGGCAGGGTCAATCTCTTCAGCGATGTTTCGGGCGTTCTTCGCCTCGATGTTGCAAGCCTCGAACGGATCAACCGCCGGCATGAAGCCATCACCGTGGCGACTCTCCCAGCCTTCGAGAGTGTGGCAGCCGATCAGATGCTGGCGACCATCAAGATCATTCCGTTCGCGGCACCCAGCGTCGATCTCGAAGCCTGTCTCGAGATTGCGCGTCAAGCCGAGGCTGCAATTTTCGTAGCGCCGTTCCATTCCAAAGACGTCCGACTAATCCAGACGAGACTGGAGGCGACGTCGTCAAAGATGCTGGGTAAGACCACACAGGTCACGGCCGACCGGCTGAGCGAGATCGGGTCTTATCTCGGAGGTGAAACCCGTTGTGCGCATGAAACGCGAGCTCTTTCGCAGGAGATTCTGAAGGCCCGGCAACTGGGCTTCGATATTTTACTCATTGCTGGAGCGTCTGCGATCACCGACCGGCGTGATGTTCTGCCATCGGCGATCGAGGCTGCAGGCGGCACTGTCCATCACTTCGGCATGCCGGTGGATCCTGGCAATCTCATTCTTCTGGGCTCGCTCGATGGCGCACCGGTCTTGGGTCTTCCAGGCTGCGCCCGTTCGCCCAAGCTGAACGGCTTCGACTGGGTCCTTCGCCGCCTTGCTGCGGATATCGAGGTAACGCCCAATGACATTATGGGCATGGGCGTGGGTGGACTGCTGACCGAAATCCCGACGCGTCCGCAGCCGCGCGGAGGCAAACAAACAGTGATATCGAAGAAAGTGGCAGCGCTGGTTCTTGCTGCGGGCCAGTCTCGGCGCATGGGCAGGGACAACAAGCTCCTGATCGAGGTTGATGGCGAGCCCATGGTACGCCGCGCCGTCGATTCCGCACTTGGATCGAAAGCCGATCCGGTGATCGTCGTAACCGGGCATGAACAAGAAGAGGTTGCCGAGGTTATGGACGGGCTCGATGTTCAATTCGCCCACAATCCCGACTTTGCGGATGGTCTGAGTACATCACTGAAAGCTGGCCTCGCCAAACTGGATCATGATGTTGCAGGCATCATCATCGTGCTGGGCGACATGCCGGCTGTATCGTCCGGTGTCCTCGACCGTTTGATCGAGGCCTTCAATCCGGTCGAAGGACGCGCGATCGTTGTGCCGACCCATCAGGGCAAGCGAGGCAACCCGGTCTTGTTCGGTGCCGAGTTCTTCGATGAGATGCTGAAGATTGCAGGCGATGTCGGTGCCCGGCATCTGATCGGTCAGCATGACGACAGACTGGTCGAGATCGAGTTCGAGAACCCGGCGACACATCTCGACATCGACACACCCGAAGCGCTTCAAGCCTATCGAGAGAGAGCCCAATGAGTTTTGACGTCGAGGCGGTCCGCGCCCAGTTTCCCATCTTCCGCGATCGCGAGACGCCACTACACTATCTCGATAATGCCGCGACCAGCCAAATCTGCGATGCGGCGGCCGATGCCCTCATGCATTACGAGACCAAGGCTCGCGCCAACGTCAAGCGCGGCGTCTACCGGCTGGCCGATGCAGCCACCCAAGCGTTCGAAAACGCGCGTGCCAGCATGGCGCAATACTTGGGGGCCGATCGTCCGGACGAGATCGTGTTCACGAGCGGCTGTACCGCCGGGATCAATCTTCTGGCCCATAGCCTCGGCCGCAATCTTCAGGCGGGCGACGAGATTCTTCTCACGCAGCTCGATCATCATAGCAACATCGTGCCCTGGCAAATCGTGGCGGAAGAGCGTGGTGTCGTGATCAAGGGCCTCCCGGTAAGCGATGATGGTAGGCTCGACTACGATGCGCTCGAGGAGTATGTGACCGAGAAGACCTGTGTGATTGCCACCACCCATGTCTCCAATGTCACCGGCGCCGTGACCGATGTGCTGCGCTTGCGCGAAGCTGCCAATGCTGTGGATGCCCTTCTTGTTCTCGATGCCGCCCAGCGCACCCCCCACGGGCCCCTCAATGTCCAAGAGCTAGGATGCGATTTCTATGTGGTTTCCGGACACAAGATGTTCGGGGCGACCGGTGCCGGCGTGGTTTGGGGGCGCTACGAGCTCCTCGAAGCCCTGCCGCCTTTTCTCGGCGGTGGGGAAATGATCCAACAAGTTAGCTTCAACGGCACCACCTACGCGGCGCCACCGCATAAGTTCGAAGCGGGGACACCATCAATCGGTCCGGCTCTCGCTTTAGGGGCGTCGGCAGAATATTTGCGAAGCCTCGATTGGCAAGAAATTCGCGCACATGAGGAAGCTCTGACATCCAGGATCATCAATGGCCTCGACGGCATCGATGGTGTCCATGTCTTCGGACCCAAGTCTCTCGACGACCGTCTAGGCGTGATTTCCTTCGAAGTCGATGGTGTGCACGCCCATGATATTTGCCAAATGCTCGACGAGCACAATGTCTGCTTGAGAGGTGGTCACCATTGCACTCAGCCATTGATGGATGCATTTGGCTTAACAGCAACTTCGCGTGCCAGTCTTGCTCTTTACAACAACCAATCCGATGTCGACGCACTTCTACATGGCCTCGAGCAAACCATATCCGCATTGCGTTAGTTTTTTCTGGCCATACTTCACCTTTTTGTATAGCAACCTGAATCCTCACTTTGTCTAAGGTTCAGGAGATCTCGATTGGCCACATCGGCTTCACTTTCGGCAGCGCGCGCCAAGCCCAAGGCGAAGATACGCCTGTCATTCGCAGCAGACGATGCCAAAAACTCGGTCTCTAACGGAGCCTGCGAGGATGTGCCGAACGAAGTTCTGCAAGACCTTTCCACGGCTGCTATCGATGGCCGTTATCTTTGGCTCGGCAGCGATGAATTTACCTGCGTCGAGCGGCTGACGAAACTCGACGATGGGAGTTTCGGTGAGCATCGGCGTTTCAGTCTGAACGCAATTTTCGATCTTCCCGAAGGTGTCGACCAGGAAATCGATATCGAAGGCCTCGACATCGTCGACGATTTTCTATGGGTCGTCGGTTCCCATAGCTCCAAGCGCGGCAATCCCAAGCCTGCCGAGGACACGCCCGCTGAAATCGTTAAGAAGCTTGCCAAGGTCAAGGTTGAACGGAACCGCTATCTTTTGGCGCGCGTGCCCCTGACATCGTCGCGAAACAAGACGGGCCCCGAACTCACGACCAAGCTCGCGAAAAAAACTGACGGTAAGACTCAAACCATCAAAGCGGCCGCACTGGATCTCAATTCAAAGACGTCGCCGCTGGTCGAGCTTCTTGCCAAAGATAAGCATCTCAAGAAGTTCATGGATATCCCGTCGAAAGAGAACGGCTTCGATATCGAGGGCATCGCCGTCGCCAATGAACGCGTCTGGCTCGGCTTGAGGGGACCCGTGTTGCGCGGTTGGGCCGTCATTGTCGAACTCCAGCTCAAGGCAACCAAGTCCGGCAAGCTCAAGGTTGCCAAGCTCGATGGCAGCAATGATCGTTACCGCAAGCATTTTCTCGATCTGAGCGGCCTCGGCATCCGCGCGCTCGCACGGCAGGGCGACGATCTTTTGGTCCTTGCTGGTCCGACAATGGATCTCGACGGTCCCGTTTCAGTCCATCGTTGGCAACATGCCCTCACCACCGAGGGATCGCAGGTTCTGACCGCCGATGAAATTCCTGTGGTCTTGCGCCTGCCCTATGGCAAGGATGTCGATCGTGCGGAAGGCATGGCCCTGCTCGCAAACGGCAAGGGCAAGCCGGATCTCTTGGTGGTCTACGACACACCGGCCGCCAACCGCATCAAGAACCAGGGAAGAAGCGTCGACGCTGATCTTTTCACACTCTCGGGCTAAGTCATAGCGCCGTCGGACACGATCCTCACACCTCATCTCGCTAACCAAAAAGTAAGCCCTTTCGCTTAACGCTGCTCTCGAAGCTCGATCGAGGTGCCGCTTGTATTGGATATTGGGTTGAGGTGGGTTTCGCCGAAAGACGTGGCTCGGGCGGTTTGCGTCCTGGACCGAGCGGGCGTTCGCGCGTTGACCCTCAAGGGTCCGATCTTTTCCATTCAGGTTTATGGCGCGGATAGCGCTCGCCATAGCCGTGACATCGATCTGCTCATCGATCCGAGCGAGCGTTCAACCGCCATAGCGTCGCTCGAATCGATCGGATACCAGGCACTTCCCCGCTCCAATGGCCTTATCCGCGAGATCCATCTGGTGCACGACTATAGGCCTTGTATTGACCTTCACTGGCACCCAGCAGGTGCTGAATTCTCCTTTGCTTACACGTTTGATGAGCTTTGGCGCGAAAGCAGCCAAATTGAGGTTGGCGAGAGCGTCATCAATACTTTGTCGCTTCCTTGGCTAGTCGTCTTTACGGCATTTCTTGTGATGCGCGACATGCCGCTTCTCGAAAAACGGCATCTTGATGACTTGGCAGCACTTGTCGCGAAGTTTCCAGACTTGGATTGGACAAGAGCGGAAGCCATCAGCCGCTCCACCCGCACCAAACTTCTGACGACCATTGCACTCCATTTGATTGAGCGTTTGCAATGCATTTCGGCGCTGCCTGTATCCTGCAGGGTACATTTTCCAGCGACCCATAGAGCTTCGAGACAAGTCCAGGCGATCGCGTCACGCTTCGAAAACCGCGGGTTCGCAGATAAAGCCAAGTTCTTCTCCAAACTGGCTTCAGTTTGCGGGCATTACCAATTGCGCGAAGATTGGCGCGACGGCTTACGGCCGATTGTTTTCTTGCTCTTCTTCTTGATTCTTCCCGAAGGCGAGGACATTGACAGAAGCTTTCAGACCGGTCGATCGTCTTGGTTTGAGCGTGCACTTAGAACGCGCGACTTTGTCTTGGCTCTCACAAAACGTTGCGCCGACGCCGGGCGGCGTAGGCTGTTTCGTTATTCTCTACACCGGACCGGTACCAACGTCCGGCCGGCAGAGAAAACATCGCTGCACATCGTAGGCGACGACGCGGTGCTCTTCGATGGCGTGACCGAAAGCCTCTTCGGGCTGACCCAGCCTGCCGCATGGCTTTGGTGCCAACTCGAAGACGGCAAGACGATCGGCAAGATCGAGAAAGATTGCATTCAACGCTTTGGCGATGCTGATGACCGAACTGAAGATGCTATTCGAGCACAACTCACCAGATGGTGGGATCTCGGTCTCATCGATTGCGGTCTCGCACGAGATCCTCCCCAGGAACTCGAAGCGTTTTTGCCAAACTGGCAGGATGACATTGCACCGGCACGGCATATCCGGCGCTATCGGATCCTCGATACGGTTATTGAAATCGGCCTGCCCTCGCTCGATGTCGCAGCGCGCGCTGACAGCCTGCTCGGCCATCTGACTATCTCATCGGACGCAAAGATCCGTCTCGACGTCATCAAATCCGAGGACGCTTATCTTATTATTCGTGACGGCAAGATCGTCGAACAATCGCCGACGCTTTTGGGCGCTGGCCCCCAAATCAAGAGTGCCGCGCTTGTTGCGGCCATCAATTCGCAAGACTACGCACTCTATCTCCATGCCGCTATGGTTCGGCGCGGCCAGCAAACCATCCTTCTGCCGGCAGCACCCGGCTCGGGCAAGACTTGCCTCTCCGCCGCGCTCGCTTATGCGGGGTATCGCTACCACACCGATGAAATCACACTGCTGGTTGGTGACCGTCTCAAAGCGCGAGGTGTGCCCTTGGCACTGACAATCAAACAACAGGCTGTGGCCGTACTTGCACCGCTCTTTATGGAGATTGTCGGGCTTTCGGTACACGAGCGGGTGGACGGCAAGTTGTGCCGATACATGCCTCCGCCATCGGCGCCGAAGGATGACCTGGTCGAGCGAAGTTGGCCTGTCACACACCTGATCTTTCCGCGCTTCGATCCAAAGGCCGCAACTCACCTCTCACCAATCTCTCCGTTTCAAGCGCTCGAAAAACTACTTGGGCACTGTCTCGCCGTACCAAGCGGTCTCGACCATCAACTGATTGAGTGTTTGGTCTCTTGGACCGAAGGACTGAGTGCTTTCGAGTTGATCTTTTCGGATCTGTCCGAAGCGATTGAGGCCATCGGGGATGTCCTCCCCTCTTGCGGGGATGAAGCAAGCCGAGACGCCTCGATTGTCGGGGAGCGGGACACAGAGCTTCAAGAGTAAATTCCAAGAGCGCTCTATTGTGTGCTTTCTTGGTGATCGCTGTTTCCGCGATGGTCGCTTATGGCATTGGTCAACGAACTCTTAATGGGGAGTTCGACATGGCAGAACAAACACAAGGTGCAGAATCAACCGGCGATCTGCGCCGTCGCGCGTTTCTACAAAAAGCCGGCCGCACGAGTGCCGCGGTCGCCATCGCTACCACCACACTCGCCGTGGCCAAGCCGAAAGTCGCACTTGCGACCTACGGCAAGCACGGCGGCGGCGACAATGGCAATAACGGCAACGGCCGCCGGAAGCGGCACATCCTCAGCTTCCTCCGCAAGCTCTTTTGATTGCGCCGTATCAGCTCGGCATAACTTAGCGATCCAGCCGCGGCTTCAATTCACTAGTTGAGATGGAGCCGCGGCTGGCTCGCATCATTGCGCGCGATTGCCTATATCCACGGGGTATGACGCATAGACTTGCAGTGGCCCCGATGATCGATTGGACGGATCGGCATTGCCGGTACTTCCATCGCCTTATCGCGCCCAGGATCCGCCTCTACACCGAGATGATCACCACAGGAGCCATTCTCCATGGGGGCGATCCCGAGCGGTTCTTAGGTTTCAGCGAGGAGGAACACCCTGTTGCCGCCCAACTCGGCGGATCCGATCCCGCAGCGCTTGCCGAGTCGGCTCAACTTGTCGAGGCATTCGGCTATGACGAAGTCAATCTGAATGTCGGCTGCCCCTCAGACCGCGTGCAATCTGGCAGGTTTGGTGCATGCCTGATGGCCGAGCCCAAAACCGTCGCGGCATGCGTTCGCCGCATGATCGAAACCGTAGGCATCCCGGTCACTGTCAAGACGCGCATCGGGATCGATGATTCGCCCGGTTACCCTTTTTTTGAGGCGTTTATCGAACGTGTTGCGGATGTGGGATGCTCGATCTTTATTATTCACGCGCGAAAAGCCTGGCTTCAGGGGCTTAGCCCCAAGGAAAATCGTGAGGTCCCGCCACTGGAGTATGATCAGGTCTACCGGCTGAAAGATCGCCATCCCGAACTCTGCATCCTCATCAATGGCGGCATCACCAAGGCGGAGGCCGCGTGCCACCACCTCAACCACGTCGATGGCGTGATGATCGGCCGCGAGGCGTATCAGAACCCCTATTCGCTCGTCGCATTCGAAGGGGCTGTCTCCGGCGATATCGGCGAACGGACACGCCTCAGCGTACTCGAGGCGATGGTTGGCTACGCTCGGCACCAAATGGAACGAGGCGCGCCGCTCAAGGCGATCACGCGCCATCTTCTGGGGCTGTACAACGGGCTCCCCGGTGCCCGCCGTTATCGGCGCATGCTCAGCGATCATGCCGTGAGAGCCGGTGCGGATCCCGAGATTATGCTCGAGGCCGCATCGATGGTCCGATTGCCGGACAGGCTTGCGGCCTAGGTCTTTACACTCTCTTCATGTCTAGCGCTTAGGCTCCCCTCGAGCCTGAGAGGATGCTAGTGATGTCAAAGCTTCGAGCCATCGAGACCCTCATCGTTGAAATCAAGCGTAAGTGGCGATCCTTCAGTGGTGATCAATCGGGTGCCACGGCCATCGAATATGCCCTTTTGGCCGCACTCGCGGCCATTTCCGCCATGTCCGGCCTCATCGTCTTCGGCGATAATGCCGATGCGATGTATAATTCCGTGATCGACGCCATCAATGCGGCACTGGTCTGAGTTGTCCCAATCCTGACCGAACCCACTTGCAGTCGGCCGATCATCGGAATGCCGGCTCGTCAAAACTTCTGAGCTTCCTCGAATGAAGCCTTTCCTGCCCCTGTTGTCGCAGGAGGCGGATGGCCTCCAGCCCGATCTCGAGATGTTGGCCAATGCGTTCTCGATAGAAACGGTTGGCCATGCCGCGGAGCTTGATTTCGCCGTGGAGCGGCTTGTCAGAGACGCAGAGAAGCGTCCCATAAGGCACCCTAAAGCGAAATCCATTGGCCGCGATTGTGGCGCTCTCCATGTCGACGGCAATCGCCCGTCCCTGGTTAAGACGAGTGTAGAGCTCATCATATCGGAGCTCCCAGTTTCGATTGTCGGTCGTGGCGACTGTTCCGGTGCGCATCCTTGTTTTCATCGCCAGGTCCTGAAGACCCGTCACATTGGCGACAGCCTGCTGCAATGCGATTTGCACCTCGGCAATCGCCGGCACCGGGGCAAAATCAGGCACTTCCTTGTCGAGAACGTGGTCCTCACGCATGTAAGCATGGGCCAGAACATAGTCACCTAACCGCTGGCTTCGTCTGAGACCGGCACAATGGCCGAGCATCAACCAGCAGTGCGGTCTCAAGACGGCCAAATGATCGGTGATCGTGCGCGCATTGCTTGGTCCGATCCCAATATTGACCATGGTGACGCCATTGCCGTCAGCTTGCTTCCAATGATAGGCTGGCATCTGCGGCAGATGTGCGGGAGACGCCGCTTCCTCTGCCGTCTCGTCGGCGGAAATCTCGACATTGCCCGGCCCAACGAAACTGGCACCGGTGCTCGACCGCGCAACATCTTCTTTGGCCAAGGTGATGAAATGATCGACGTAACGCTGATAATTCGTCAGCAGGATGTAGGATTGAAAATGCTCGGGCGTGGTACCGGTGTAGTGGTGCAGGCGGTGCAGGCTGTAGTCGACACGCTCGGCCGTGAAGAGAGCTAGGGGAAACGGATCATCGCCTGTATAGCGCCACGTCCCATTGGCAATCGTATCATCTGTTGAACGCAGATCTGGGAGAGGGAAACGATATTGAACTTCGTTGGCGCGCTCCCATTCCAGTTCGCCAGTTACCTCATCGACGACGAAAGGAAGAGGAATGGGCCTCAAGCTCTTGCCAACAACCATCGGAATGCCGTGATTGATCATCAAACGCCCGATTTGATCGCGATAATAGTCATTGAAGAGTTCGGGCCGGGTCAGCGTCGTGCCGTACACATTGGGCTGATGCAGCGCTCCATAAGCGAGCCGACCATCTAGATTGAGTTCCTCCGGCTGGACATGCACGCCCAGAAACGGGTAGTACGCCAGCACTTTTTGATCGAACTGGGTGCCGGATACGAATGCCGCAAACGCGCGTCGAAGCTTGTCGACCTCCTCTGTATAGATTGCACCAATCCGTTCGACCGCCGCGCCGACATCGGTGTAGACAGCGGTCTCGGTGGCCCAACTAGCCTTGAAGACTTTGAGGAGATCATGTTGCATTGCGGGCAATCCAGTACGCGTTCCGCTGAGTTCACGGTGTCATAGGGCATCTAGCACAGTGGTTGCCGACCTGGCAGCGTCACCGCGCGAATAATCGATCACCCATTCATGGCACCCCCTCTCCTCACCTTGCGACACGCCCATCTGGCGTACGGTCCCCGCACCTTGCTTCAGGATGTCGACCTGCAAATCATGCAAGGCGAGCGGATCTGCTTGGTCGGGCGCAACGGAGCCGGAAAATCGACGCTCCTTAGAGTTCTCGCAGGTGAGATCGAGCTCGATAGCGGTGAGATCGCACGAGGTCCTGCAACGACGGTTGCCTATCTTCCGCAGGAGCCGGTATTGCCCAGTTGCGGAACCATGAGAGATTTCGTAGCAGGCGGCATCGATGACCCGGCAGGGGCCGAAAGCCGCCTCCACCACGCCGATCAAATCCTCGAGGATTTCGGTATCGATCCGGATCGTGAGGCTGGACCGCTCTCCGGAGGTGAGGGCCGAAGGCTTGCGATTGCCCGCACTCTGGTGAGCGAGCCGGATCTCCTTCTGCTGGATGAGCCGACCAATCATCTCGATCTCACAACCATCCAATATCTCGAAGAGCTCTTGTCGAGGCTGGCTTCGAGTATCGTGTTGATCAGCCATGATCGAGCGTTTCTTCGCGCCGTGAGCAACCGGACCTGGTGGCTCGATCGCGCGAACCTTCAGGTCGCGGATCACGGTTTCGAGCGCTTCGAAACCTGGAGCGAGGCTCTTTTGGCGGCAGAAGAGGCCGAATGGAACCGCAAGACCGAATATCTGAAGGCCGAGGAGCACTGGCTGCATCGCGGTGTTACGGCACGCCGCAAGCGCAATCAGGGACGGCTACGCAAGCTCCATGAACTGAGGCGCGAAAAGCGCGAGCGGGTAAGACAACAAGGCAGCGTCAAGCTCGATGTCACCCAAGCCAGCCGCAGTGGAAACGTGATCGCCGATGTCGATTCAATATCGAAGCGTTTCGGCGACACAGTGATTTGCCAGAATTTCACGTCACGGATCACACGTGGCGACAAGATCGGCCTGATCGGACCCAACGGCGCCGGCAAGACCACGATCTTGAAACTGATGCTGGGTGAGATCGAACCTGACGAAGGCACGGTTCGACTTGGCACGAATATCCGGATCGCACGCTACGATCAGCAGCGCGAAAGCCTTGATCTCGATAAGACCCCTTGGGAAACACTTTGCCCGGACGGTGGTGACAAAGTCGAGATTGGCGGCACCTTCAAGCATGTCGTTGGCTATCTACGCGATTTTCTTTTCGATGAGGCACAGACACGGACAAAGCTACGCGCCCTCTCGGGCGGCGAGAGAAACAGGCTCTTGATGGCGAAAATCATGGCTGCACCGAGCAACATGCTGGTTCTCGACGAGCCGACCAACGATCTCGATATGGACACGCTGGACCTTCTCCAAGAACTATTGGCCGACTATTCCGGCACCTTGCTCCTGGTGAGCCATGATCGCGATTTTCTCGATCGTATCGTCACCAGCACCATCGCCGTCGAAGGTCAGGGATCCGTTCAAGAATACGCAGGTGGCTATGAAGACTACCTGCGTCAGAGGCGAGACCCTGAGCCTGCGTCGTGTGCAATCAACGCATCGAAGAACGATAAGAAAGAAACCTCTCCTGCCAAACCCAGACCTCGTCGGTTGATGGAAAACAAATTGGCTCGCGAGCTTGAGCGCCTTCCCGAAAAAATTGCCAAGGGCGAAGCCCGGATCCGCGAGATCGAATCCGCATTGGCTGATCCCGACCTCTATACCAGCGATCCGAAGACCTACGAGCAACGGACGCAGGATCTCGCGGATCATCGTGCGCAACTGGTATCGATGGAAGAACGCTGGCTGGAACTTGAAGCCATGCGCGAAGAGATGGAGGCACGTTGAATGATCATCGGCCTCAATCAATCATTGCGGCGGCGGGATCGTCGGCTCCAGACACTAGGACTGTCATGAGCGACAGACGATACCACATCGTGACGTTCTATATCACATGCGCACCATGGAAGTTGGACCTTCGGTGACAGACGCGATAGACGTTAGAAGACACCGACGATGATTGGGGTGGCGAGGTGTTTAATCCCGTAAGTCTCACGATTGATACATTCTCGGACATGCTCTCGGCCAGTTATCGCCGGACCTTCGAGCATACGTTTCCGGATTATGGACCAACCTTGTCAGCGATCGCACGTCTCTCGATGGAGCGCATCGCAGGCTCGGACGCGCTCTACCACGACTACATGCACACCATCTGTGTCACGGAGGTCGGACAAGAGATCCTGCGCGGCCGCATGATGATCCAATCGGTACGCCCGCTGGATTGGGTTCATCTGCTGGCCGCGACACTGCTCCATGATATCGGCTATCTCCGAGGAATTTGCCCTGGTGACCGTGACGGTCACTACATCATTGACGGTGAGGGCAACACGGTCGAAGCGCCCGTCGGGGCTACTGACGCGTTCTTGGCACCCTGGCATGTCGAGCGCGGCAAGATTTTCGTTCGCCACCGCCTGGCCGACATACCCCATATCGATGTCGAACGTATTTGCCGTGCGATCGAGCTAACGCGTTTTCCGGTTCCGGAAGACGACGATCACGCAGAAACCGAATCGGAAGCCGGGCTGGTGCGTGCCGCGGACCTCATCGGCCAATTGGCGGATCCCAATTATCACCGAAAACAAGCAGCACTTTATTACGAGTTTCTTGAGACAGGCGTGGACACGAAGCTGAAGTGCAAGAACGCGGGAGACCTCGCCGATCACTACCCTCGCTTCTTTTGGAAC
The DNA here is from genome assembly GCA_964412385.1 of uncultured Geminicoccaceae bacterium. Lineage (GTDB taxonomy): Bacteria > Pseudomonadota > Alphaproteobacteria > Geminicoccales > Geminicoccaceae > JBGSYN01. Next base: position 9,323 of record CAYPOV010000006.1, on the reverse strand, counting down.
AAGGTCGAGCCCTATATCGGCCCTGCCCTGAAACATCTCGAGCGGACGATTGAGGGCCGGCAGTGGATTGCCAATCTCTACGCTCATGTCTTCATCGAGGAAAAGATGCGCGACCGGCTCGGTCCGGAGCGCGCCCATATTGCACCCATTCATACTCACGACGATCAAGACCAGCACAACGGAGCCCCGAAATCATGACAGAGGAGGTACGGCCTCGCATTGCCTTTATCGGTCTTGGCGCCATGGGTGCACCCATGGCCAACAATCTGCTCAAAGCGGGCTTCCAAGTGCGTGGTTTCGATATCAATTCGGCCACCTCCAAGAGGCTCGAGGAGGCGGGTGGCACGTTTGCGTCAAGTGCCGCAGATGCTGCAAAGGATTGTCAGGCGCTTGTCGTCATCGTCTTGTCCAAGCCCCAAGTCGACGATGTTCTTTTCGGCGCTGCGGGTGCACTCGATGCGCTTGAGCCAGGCGCCGTCATTCTCGGCTGTTCGACAACGGATCCTATCCATGTCGCGGAAGTCGCAAGACGCATCGAAGCCACAGGGCGCCACTTCATCGATGCACCGGTAACCGGCGGTGCTCATGGTGCGGAGGCTGCAACGCTCACCGCATTGTCATCCGGCTCGAACGAGGCTTTCGCGTTGGGCGAGCCTGTTTTACAGGCGATGTGCAAGACGATCCATCGATTCGGCTTGAAACCCGGTGATGGCACAACAGCCAAAATGGCCAATCAGCTCCTTTGTGGCGTTCACCTTGCGGTCGCCGCCGAAGCTGTCGAACTGTGTCGGCGCACGGGCATCGACACCGACAAGCTTTTTGATGTGCTCGAAGATGGCGTCGCTGGTTCTGCGATGTTCAATCTACGCGCCCGGCAATTCATGGACCATGAATTCACGCTCGCGGATCTCTCCGCGATTTTCTTGAAGGATTTGAGAGCCGTCCAAACCCTTGCTGAAAGTGTCAGTCTCGAGACACCCCTCAGCAATACGGCACTGCTGCAATATCAGCGATCAACGAAAACCTAATCCCCTAAGCCAAGAGATTATGTGCTGATGCGCAATGCATGATCACATATGCCCATAACCTGGTCACATTTGCCTGTGATGATAAAGTCTCTTGCGGGCACACAACTCTAAACAAAATTTTGCCTCGGCTCTGAGGTGGCCACTCAGAACCACTCTTCAATCAAGTGACAGATTGCACGATGTCGCACCGGATTTCCCAGATGCAAAGGCGAACCATCGCCTCGTACCCTCGCTAGTTAGGTAAACCTTTTGTAATTTTCAGCCGAGGTGACGTTAATGCTCCGTCTGATTGGTTCGGGCGGTGTTTCAGTGTAAATGAAACACTTGACCCTTCGTTCGCACTGTAAAAACGCGCAGCTTTCAGAGAAGTCTCTCGATACTCTAGGAATCTCGAATTGAACAACCTTTCAAACGTAAAAAACGGAAATGACTACATTGCAAATCGAGCAAATGAAAATGCAGGAAAATTCACTTGCTCAATTGTAGCGAACGAGTATAAGCGGGCTGCTTCAATCGTCTACTGTTGCCAGGGCAACGACACAACAGTTGTGATCAAGCCAAACGATGAGCCCCCAGAGAAGAGACCCACTTGGATGTCTAAAGAACTTAGCGCGAGCAGCGGAACTGCCACTTCCCGTAGCATGATTAGAGATCTTTTGGCGTTGGGTATCTCTGCTGTTTTGCTGAGTAGTTGTGCCAACACATTCAATCCCGATACCGCAGGCTCCACCCATTCACTCGGCCCCTGGCACAGGATCTATGAGGCGGATCTCGATGTAGCATTCGCTTCCGATTCGGCTCCGCCGATCATTGGCGCCAGGCAGCGGCAAAACCCGCAACGCGAACAAATACAGGAAGCAATTCTTCGCAACGACACAAATGTCTACGGGGAAAACAAGATTATCGTTGCTGTCAGGACGAGCCGCGACGGCCTTCGCAGTCCTGCCGTCACTCAAACTGGTGGGGATTATCAGTTTCTGCCCGAAACCGTCGAGGCCAATGCACGTCAGATGTTTGATGGTGCGACGGTCGATTCGACGGCACGGTCGCGGACCAATGATCGTGGCGGCTACTACTACATGACAGCACGCTATCTTGATCAGGCGACATGCATCTATGCATGGCAGATATTACGACAACGTACATCTGTAAGCTTGCCGGAGAACGTAGACACGGTCGCGTTGCAGTTTCGTTATTGCGAGAACACTGACGATACCGAACGTCTGGTCGATTATTTCGACGAAATTCAACTGACACTGTAATTCTTCTTTTACTGAAAGCTTGTCGATGAAACTTGTCACCGGCGCCGTCTGGCTTTTCGCCGTATTTGCCATTTGCTGGATTGCGTCTCAGGACGTCGGCCTCGCTGCCCAAGCCATGCTTGCCGGTATCACTGTGCTAGCCGTGGTGTTTCTATCGGTCAGCAACGCCAGTGGCCTCGCTCGTCTGTTTGTCCTCGTCATGGCAGGCTTTATCGCAGTTCGTTATTTCGCATGGCGAACTGAGTATTCATTGCCGCAATTTGATACATTAGGCTTTTGGCCAGGCATGATGATTTACCTTGCCGAGGCTCATGGGTTTCTTCTCTATTTCCTTAGTTTTTTCGTTGGCAGCTATCCTCTTCGGCGTGCTGAAATTCCGGTTCCCAATGAACCCGAAAGCATTCCCTCGGTCGATGTCTTCATCCCGACTTATAACGAGCCGCCGGAGCTTGTTCGTGTCACCATGATTGCCGCGACTCAAATGCGGCATCAAGGCGGTAGGGTTCAGGTTCATTTGCTCGACGACGGTGGCACCGATGCCAAGCTTTCCGCAGCCGACCGGATCGCGGCGAACGAAGCGTCTGATCGTGCCAAGACTCTCAAGGCAATGTGTCGAGAGCTCGGCATTAACTATCTCACGCGGCCTGACAATAGCCACGCCAAGGCCGGGAACATCAACTCGGCGCTGACCAAGACGTCAGGCGATCTGGTTCTCGTTCTGGATGCGGACCACGTGCCGACGGAAGACATACTCGAGCGAACGGTCGGGCAGTTTGTTGCAGATCCAGAGTTGGCGCTTCTGCAAACACCGCACTTTTTCGCGACACCGGATCCGGTCGAACGCAATCTCGACACGTTCTCCAAAATGCCCAGCGAGAACGAGATGTTCTACGGTCAGGTCCAGTGTGGTCTGGATTTTTGGAACGCCTCGTTCTTTTGCGGATCCGCTGCTTTGCTGCGAAGGTCGCATCTTCTCAATATCGGCGGTATCGCAGGCCGTTCGGTGACCGAGGACGCCGAAACCTCGCTCGAACTCCACGCACGAGGCTATCGCAGCGGCTACATCAACCACTCCATGGTTGCAGGCCTGTCGCCGGCCACATTGGCGTCTTTTATCGGCCAACGCACGCGATGGGCGCAGGGCATGATCCAGATCCTGCTCATGAGTTTTCCATTGTTTAAGCGAGGACTGAGCTTACCGCAGCGCCTTTGTTACATGAACAGCACGCTTTATTGGCTGTTTCCTCTGTCTCGCTTGATGTTCCTAATTGCACCTCTCTTCTTCATTTTTTTCCAGCTAAGAATATTCGAGGCAAGCCTCCAAGAATTTGCCGCCTTCATCGTACCGCATTTTGTCATTATTGTTCTCATGACGAACCACTTTTACGGAAAGTACCGGTGGCCGTTTTTCTCTGACCTCTACGAGACCTTACTTTCTCTGCATCTCATCCCGGCTGTAATCGGTGCCATCATCCGCCCGCACAAGCCGGTCTTCAAGGTGACGGCCAAGGACGAATCGGTCGATCGTGACTTTGTGTCTTCGGCGATCATTCCTTTATCAATTCTTGCGGTTCTCTTGGTCGCCGCCCAGTTCGTCGGTATTTGGCGCTGGTATGAGGTGCCGGCCGCCCGCGATCACCTTGTGATTGTGCTCATTTGGAACACGCTCAATCTCATCCTGATCTTCGGCGCCATCGGCGTCGGCTACGAACGCCGTATGTCAGGCGACACGGCTTGGGTCAGACGCAACCAACCCATCTCGGTCATCCGCGATGGCCAAAGCCTTCATGGCTATCTCACGGCAGCGACGATGAAATCGGCCGTTCTCCGGCTGCACACCCAGGATTCATATGGTGCGATTGCGGCAGGGATGCCGGTTGCCGTCCAAGTCGCATCGAGCGATGGGCAAGACTCCGTCAATGTCGATGCGCTTGTGCACAACGCGCAGCCGACCCGAGGCGGCTATGAACTGACGCTGCAATTCGACCGCTCCACCTTGTCGAACGAGCGAAACATTGTCCGTTTAGTCTATGGAGACAGCGCTGTTTGGACATCTTTCCTTGCAAGCCGCCAACATCGCCGGTCGATCATGTTCACGCTGATCGGGATTTTGGGCTTAGGCGTGCGAAGAATCTTTGGAATTTTTGGCTTGTTGATTTCAGGGTCGAATCGGTCGCCGGACCGGTCACTCGACTTGGCACCCGTGAGATTTGTCGAAGGCAAATGACGATGAAGACTGATTCCAGAACAACAATGATTGCTGGCGCAATTGGCGTCTTTGCTCTTTTCGCATCTCCTGGCCTCAGCCAAGACAGCGGTCGCACGGATGCGCGGCCCGAATTGGAGGCCTTGGTCACGCCTAACGCTGACGAGATTGAGGGCAGCGTCGCATTGGCTCGCCCGTCCCGCCGGATCATGCCGCTGCAGACCCTCAAGAACGGCCGCGGAGATCTCAATCTCGATGGATTTTACGATAGCCAGGAGTTCGAGTTCTGGGTTGATCGAAATGTGCAATTGGACAAAGTCCAACTCAATTTAGGATATCTCAACAGCGATAAGATACTTGCCGATAATTCGGGCATCGACGTCCTGATCAACGGCCAGCCGATCACGCGCCTGCCTGTCGTCGAAGGCAAGCAGCCGGTGCGTGCTCAGATCAAGCTCCCCAAAACGCTGATCCGACAAGGTGTGAACACGATCGCACTTCAGGCGACGCAACAACATGTGCTGGGGTGTAGCAATGATCTGCGACCAGAGCTTTGGACATCGCTCGAACCCAACACGTCATACATGATTCTCGACGAGTTTCGGGACAGCCAAGAACTTCTTCTCAGTGCATTAGACGAGCCGGGGCGATGGTGGCCACTCGCGGGTCGTCCTGTGGAAGTGATCACTGCTCGCGATCGTGTCGACGAGACACTGCTTCGGGCAGGCACGCTTGTCTCCCAAGGCTATGCCTTGAGAAGTGAGAGCCCCGATCTCAAATTCCGGCATGTCGTTTGGGATGCGACACAAGACAGTCAATCGACATCTGCCGCACTGGGTGATTTGTCATTCAACGAATCGAATCTCTACGGTATCGATGTCTTTCTCGCGATCCGGCCAGATCTCAAGGGGACACCAGCCGAGATCATCGCCGACCAGGTCACCGGCCCGACAATCGCAATCGTCGGCCGCGACGGCAAAGCACCCTTGCTGGTGCTCTCCGGAAGGGATAGTGCCGACCTGTTGATTGCCGCGGCGGCATTCGCCAATCCGGATATAGACCTCCCGGAAGATGCCGCGATCGCTTCCATCACGCGCGTGCCGGCCACCAAGGCTGAAGAAACATTCACCTTGACGAGCGACGGGACATATTCCTTCGCCGATCTCGAGTTCGTTCAAGGCAACGCAATTAATCCGACCGCAACGCTCGATTTCGACTTGCCGTCTGAATTTTACGCTGCGGACAACCGCCGTGCCACGATTGCACTTTCTTACGCCTACGCGCCGGACTTGCCTCGAAACTCCAATATTCAGGTTTTGGTCAATAATGATATCGCCAACATCATTCGGCTGGAACGGGCAGGTGGCGACGTGGTTACAGAGAGACGCCTGCCTATAGAATTGGCGCGCCTCCGCCCCGGCCGATGCACCATAAGCTTCGTCCCCTATTTGGCAGGCGGCAAGGATGGAGCTTGCCTCCCTCCCTCCAGCCAACGGCCCAGGATCGAATTCTTTGATGACTCGACGATTTCGATGCCGGAGCTGCTGCTCGTTAGCCATCAACCTGATCTCAATCTCTTTCGCTCGACGGCACTTCCTTATTCCAAGAATAACGGCGCCGATGCGAGCCTCGCTGTGACATCAAGTGATTCCGAGACAATCGGTGCGTCATGGACCCTCGCCGGCCGCCTGGCGAGAAGTGCTGGCTATCCCTTGATCGATCTCGATACGTCATTGGGTGGGGCGAATGATCGAGGGCATACGATCATTATCGGCCCTTACGACGATTTACAGGCTGCGCTCAATCAACCGCACGAGATTGATCCGGTCTTGCTCGCAAGCGTCGAACTCCAAGGCCCGCAGGTTTTTGACGTCGCCGAAACGGAAGTCCCGGCGGGCCCTGTTCGACAGGCTCTAGCTGCAGAGATTGAACTTGATAGCCAATCTCATAGTCAATCGTCCTCTTCGGTGGTTGCAGCCGAGCGGCGCAACGCGTGGCGTGACGAACTGGCTCCGAATGATGACGGCTGGCCGGACATGTTTCGCGACTATGACGTTCTCAAGGAAACCGTGAACGACGGGTTCGTTTCGGTTGCCGGCTTCTTTCGCGCGACACCGCTGAGCGCGGGACGCATGGCGTTTCGCGATGACAACTTCGATGCGTTGATTTTTGCCTCCGAATCCAAGCAGGGCCCAGGCACGACGACCACGATTATTACGGCGCGCGACGAAGCCGAACTTGCTCAAGCCGTCGAGAACTTGGTCCGGCCCGAGATTTGGGACAATCTCGAAGGCACGGCAGCAGCCTGGGATGTCAATGGCAGCAGCGTGGCAACCGCCACACTGGTCCCTGTGTTCCGGACCTCCGACGTCCCTGAAGAGCTTGCGGAAAAGAAACTCTATTATGCCAATCTATTGGCCGCCAATCCCGTCATCTGGGTGTTTCTCGCGCTTGGAGTGGTCGGTATCATGACCGTGATCTCATGGGTAGCCTTGCGGGTGCGACGCCATTGAGCATGACGATGGCCGGCGTCACCCGGCGTACCCTACTCGCAAGCGCCCTTGGTACCGCGTCCTTTCTTGGAACGCCGCGGTCCCTATCAGCACAAATTCAGCCTACTGAATGGCTCGCCTACACAACGCGCTATCTGGTTGACGACGGACGTATCGTCGACACCAGCAATAACGGCATCAGCCATAGTGAGGGTCAGGGATATGCGATGCTTCTCGCCGTCGCTTTCGACGATCGGAGCACCTTCGATCAATTGTGGACTTGGACCCGAAAAAACCTTCAGGCGCGCAATGATCGTTTGTTCTCGTGGAAATGGGACCCGAACCACAAAGGTGGTCAGATAAGCGATCCCAATAACGCCACAGACGGTGACATTCTCATTGCCTGGGCCCTACTTCGGGCCTCTCAAGCGTGGGACGTTCGCGCCTATAGCTTGGCAGCAGAACTCATCAACAGAGATGTCCTCGCCAGTCTGATTGTCGAAACCGATTTTGGACCCGTGATGTTGCCGGCTGATCGCGGTTTCGAAAAGGGCAGGTCGATTATCATCAACCCTTCTTATTATGTTTTTCCGGCCATGCATGAGCTTGCCGAAGCCAGTGGTGACAACCTTTGGCTGGATCTCAGCGCAACGGGCCTCGAAATCCTCAAGCAGGGACGATTCGGGAAACACGAATTGCCCCCGGATTGGTTAGAAGTGACCAGCGAACTTCAGCCTGCTCCCGGATTCGAGCCGGTCTACGGCTTCAACGCGGTGCGCATTCCACTCTATGTTGCATGGCAGGATGGCAGCGTGTTTCGTCAATTGCTTGAGCCGTTCGTCGCACTCTCAGCTGCGTTCGGCGGACTTTCAGCAATACCCGCAACCATCAATCTCGAAGACTCAAGCACGGCAGAATTCCCCTTATCCACCGGTGGACAGGCAATACTGAAGTATGCAGCGGCGACGCTGCAAGACCGCCAAACTGAAATGCCGATGCTTCGGCCCGACGAAGATTACTACTCGTCAACTTTGCTGCTCTTGAGCAAAGTCGCGATGCAGGAGACTCTAGGAATATGAGCGGAAACTATTTGCGCATGGTATCGATGGGCCTGTTGGCAACGGCACTTTGGCTGCCTTCGACAATGGGTGTTGCCCAAAACGCGGCACCCGGCGCTATTGTCGATGGATCCGGTACTGGATCTGCCAATGGCAGAATAGCTTTGCCCTATGGTTCGCCTCAACAAACGACCACCAATTCACCGGTCACACCGACGTCCCTCTTGATTGATGACGACAACGATACCGATGTTGTCATCACGCTTCCGGATAGCCCTCCGGTCATCAAGCTCGACGAAGCGGCACTCTATGAGGCAGCCGCGTCGGGCAATCTTGAGGCAGTCGACCGCGAGATCGAGAAACTCAGGGTCCTCGACCCTACATACCAGCCGCCTGCAGATCTGTTCACGCGACCCAGGGATCCCGAACCAAAGGACGATGGTCCGCAGGTCGACGAGGCCTACCTTTGGGCCGCCTATAATGACGGCGACTTTACGGCCGTGCGCGACGAAATCGCCATTCTTCAACGGCTCAACCCGGGTTGGCAGCCATCGGACGAACTAGTCCGCCTGATGGACGCACAGGAGACCCGGACCTATCTTCAGCAGGCGACGGAGAGCCAGGATTGGCAGGGGATTGTTCGTTATCACAAGAACAATCCGGGGCGGTTCCTGTGCTCTGACATTACGATCGAGAGCAACTGGCTGGCGGCTGATGGCTATGCCAAAGCCGGAGACATTCAGGGTGCCTACGGGATCTATCGTTCATTGATGGAGGACTGTGACGACACCGATTTGCGGCTGTCGACACTGCAAAAGGCACTCGCCAACCGAAACAATGAGCTGATCGCACCACTTTTTGAACTGGAGAGTTCCAAGGGCCACTCAACCTCCGAAGAGCAGCGCTTTGCGGCGATCGAGAAAGACTGGAAGGGCGATCCGGTCGCCGATGCCGCGGCTCGACGCCGCGCTGCCTACGGACGCCTGATTGATCGGGTGAGCAGTGAGGATGCAACCGAAGAGGACGTTGCCAAGCTCGAAACGGAAACAGACAGACTAAAAAGCGCCGACGGAGCGCTCGTGCTCGGCTGGTATTACCAAAACTCGGAAAATTCCGAGACGGCGGAAGCTTGGTTCACGAAGTCGATGCAATGGCAACCGGGTGAGAAAGCGGCTGAAGGACTGGCGGCGACGCTGATGAGCCAAGGTCGCCACGACGAGGCGGCACAAATTGCCGAAGCCTGGCGGCACCGGGCTGAGGGCATGAACGACGTCTTG
>CAYPOV010000005.1:0-32824 GCA_964412385.1 uncultured Geminicoccaceae bacterium | reverse complement strand
ACGAGCTTCCGGTTTTTCCGTAGGCGGAGATCGAGGAGGTGTTTACGACGGCACCGCCGCCATCGCGAAGGGCTTCGGCCGCGGCCTTGACGCAACGGAACGGGCCCAGAAGATTGGTCGAGAGGATTTTTTGCCAAAATTCCTCGGTCATAGCATCGAGATTGGCGAAGGGGATGGGCTCGATGGTGACCGGTGTTCCGGCATTGTTGATGAGGATGTCGAGGCCGCCCAGGGCGTCGATGGCGCCCTTGACCATGGCGTCGCAGGAGGTGGGATCGGAGACGTCGCCCGGGGCCGAGACGGCGCTCAGGCCACGGGATCGCAGGGCTTCGACGGTTTCGGGGCCGCGCGGGTCGTCGCTGAGATGATTGACGGCGACACTGGCGCCGCATTCGGCAAAGAGGGTAGCTGCGGCTTTGCCGATGCCGGAGGAGGCACCGGTGACGAGGGCACGGCGGCCGCTCAAATCGGCGCGCAGGTCCCAAGCGCTTGCAGGGCCGATCATGCTGTCATCTCCCGAGGTTGGTTGCGGCCGAGGCCAAAGGCGATGCGGGTTTCGGCGGGGCTGGCGACCGCGCCACCGATGGCTTCGATGACGGTGACGGCGCGCTCGACCAGTTGGGCGTTGGTGGTGGCAAGCTCGCCGCGGGCGATATAGAGATTGTCCTCGAAGCCGACGCGGGTATGGCCGCCCAGGGTGACGGCTTGGGCCACCATGGGGAATTCCGTGCGCGAGATGCCGAAGCCTGACCACATGCAGTCTTCGGGCAGGAGACTTTTCATATAGGCCATGCCTTCGGGTGTGGCGGGGCAGCCCCAGGGAATGCCGAGGCAGATCTGAAAGAGGGCGGGCGTTTCGATATGGCCTTCGGCGATCAGTTTCTTGGCGAGCAGCACGTGGCCCGTGTCGAAGACCTCGAGCTCGGGGCGCACACCGAGGGCTTTGGCCTTGTCCGCCATCTTGCGCAGGTGATGGGGGACGTTGATCATTGCCCGCTCGCCGAAATTCATGGTGGAGATATCGAGCGTGCAGATGTCGGGAAGGTTTTCCTCGACATGGCGCATACGGGTTTCGGGTGTGGCGAGCTTGCTGAAGCCCGAGGTTGCCACCGGGTCTTCATCGCCCGGCATGAAGGCGCCACCGGGTCCGGTGGTGAGGTTGATGACGAGATCGGAGCCGGCGTCGCGGATGCGGGCGACGGTTTCGCGGTAGAGCGCCGGGTCCATCGAGGGCTGGCCGGTCTCGGGGTCACGCACATGGATGTGGACCGCACCAGCGCCGGCTTTCTCGGCATCGAGGGCCGAGCGTGCGATCTCCTGGGGTGTCACCGGCACGGCCGGATTTTTCTTGGTGGTGTCGGCGCCGCCTGTGAGCGCGCAGGTGATGACTGTCTTTTGCAACAAGCTCTCCCGTTCACTATCCGTCATCGCATTGTGGCAACATTGTTGCAGAGATGGCGCTCTCCGCAATAGGCTCGTGCACATGAGCAGAAACAAGGGGGCGAGATGAGCGAGAAACGCGTGGCGATGATCGGTGCGGGCTTGATGGGCCATGCCTTGGCGCTGGTTCACGGCCTGGGCGGCTGCCGGGTGGCGCTGTATGACGTGTCCGCGGCACAGATCGACAAGGCGATGGTGCTGATCGAGAACGCGCTTCGCACCATGGCCGAGGCGGGTGCGATCGAGGATGATGGCATTGCACCGGTGATGGCGCGGATCGAACCGGTCCCAGAGCTTGCGGGTGCGGTCGAGGGGGCCGATCTCGTGGTCGAGGCGGTGGTGGAGGATGTCGAGGTCAAGCGCGAGGTGTTTGCGGCGATCGCTTCCTCGGCGCCTGAGCGCGCGATCATTGCGAGCAACACCTCGCATTTGGATGTTTTTCCGCTGATCCCGCAAGGCCGGCAGCGGCGGGCGATGATCGCCCATTGGTATTCACCGCCTTACATCATCGATCTCGTCGATCTGGCACCTGGACCCGAGACCGAGCCCGAGGTCATGGCGGCGATGCGTGCGCTTTATCTGGGCATGGGAAAAAAGCCCGTGCTGTTCAAGACGTTCATCACCGGCTATGTCGCCAACCGGCTGCAATCGGCGATCAGTCTCGAGATCATGCGGCTTTTGGATGAAGGCCTGGCGACGGCCGAGGCGATCGACGAGTCGATCAAGTATGGCTTGGCGACCAGGATGGCGATCATGGGGCAGCTTATGAAGACCGATTTTGCGGGCCTCGATATGGCGCGGCGGGCGATGGCCAATCGTACTTATGAGCCGCCAGAGGTGACGACGCACAGCGCGACACTGGAGAAACTGATCGCAGACGGCAAGCAAGGGGTGATGAGCGGCTCAGGCTTTTTCGATTATGGCGGCAAGAGCCCCGAGACGCTGTTCAAGGAGCGGGATGTCGCCCTGCTCAAGCTCAAGGCGGCGGTCGCCGAGGTGGAGGACGAGATCCGCCTCACCGGCTGATTGCGGCGGGTGCTAGAATGTTTTCCCACATCCACCTTGGCACCGACGACTTCGAGCGAGCGTTTGCATTTTACTCAAAATTGCTTGTGCCCCTTCGTTTCGATCTCAAATTTTGCGATCCCGAGCGCGGATGGGCCGCCTGGAAACTGCCGGATCAAAACCGCCCGCTCTTCGTGATCGGCACACCGCATGACGGCCGTGCTGCGACGCCCGGCAATGGCTCGATGGTCGCCTTGATGGCCGACTCCCGGCAGGTTGTCGATGCGGTCTACGCGATTGCGCTGGCGGAAGGTGCCAAAGATGAAGGCACGCCTGGTCCGAGACCCGACTATCACGAACACTATTATGGTGCCTACTTCCGTGATCTCGATGACAACAAACTCTGCGTCTGCTGCCACGAGCCGTTGCCCACGCAACGCCTTCGTGCTCAGAACCAAGCCCAATGATGAGGAAACTGAACTTACTGGACAAACTGAACAACAATTCCCAATCAATGAGGTGCGGCCAGCTCGTATAGGGCGTTCTCACATTCCAGATTGGAAAGTAAAGAATGGCAGAGGAAATCGCACTTGTACCATTAGCGGGAACCGTAGGGCTCTCTCAAAGTGCAGCGACGTTCCTTCGTCAGCATGCGAACGAGGCAAGAATGGCCATCGCCGCAGCGCTCGAAGCTGCGGCATCTATCTATTCCTCGAATGATAACAAGGACCCCGCCCGCATTACGAACGCGCTCAAACCTTTTATTGTTCGGCGGGTTTATGAGAAAAACATGTTCAACGCTTCGGAGGCCGCCAACAAGCTCAAGGTTTCACGAACAACCATCTACGATTGGGTTGACCGCAAGATTCTGCTGGGTTGGCGGGCCACGAAACGCGGTTTGACAATTCCCGCTGCACAAATCCTCGGACCTGGCAAAGTCGTGCCCGGTATAGACCAAATCCTTAAGATCATTGACGATCCCGAACTCACCTGGGCTTTCCTTTCAGCACCATGGCCGTTCGCAGAGGCCATCGAGATACCTCTCGACAAGCTCAAGTCCGGCGCTATTGATGACGTCATTAATGCGGCACCAAGTTTCGGCACTGCCGTGACTTGAGGTGGCGTCCACCACCTATCCCCGGAAGATGATCGACAAGGTCCTCGTCGAAACGTCACTTTCGCCTGGTTACCGCATCATTCCTACACGTCATGTCCAGACACTACTCGGGACTGCATCTGCGGACTCCAGATTTTGCGCAAAACCCGACGGTTTTTCAGTGCTCTACACGGCAACCAATTTTGAGACCGCGTTCATAGAAGTTGTTGTCAGAGACCGATTTGTTCAAAAGCGCCGTCGCGAGATCCTTTGCAAGGAAGTCGGTGAGCGCGCATGGGTCGAGATAACAGCAAGAGCTAGATCGACAACTCACTCTATTGGATCTGCGTGGCGACGGCTGTATCCGCCTCGGCGCGCCAACTGACACAGTCAGAGCGCGTAGTCACCGCGCCGGCCGCGCGCTGGGCCGTGCGATCTACTCGGACCACCAAGATATTGATGGCATACTCTTCTCATCTCGCCTTTAAGGGTTCTGATGTCTATGCGATTTTCGATCGAGCGGTGACGAAACTGGAGGTAACGGGCGTCGGGTTCTTAACTGAGCGGCCGGATCCCGCGCCTATCTTGCTCACGCACGGCATCACCCTGATCGTCCATTAAACATAACGGTTGATGCGCGCACGCGCGGTGCGGAGCCAGTGGGGCAGCTCGGGTGCGGGCGTGATGAAAAAATCCGAATGCTTGCCGCGGTAGCACTCGCCCAAGAGGTTCATGTAGCGACGCACTCTTTGCGTTGTGGAGCGTGGTGTCACGCCGTGGATGCTGAGGGGTGAGTTGAGGAACATGACAAGCGTGTTGGGGCGGTAGGGGACGCGCTCGGCCAACTCCACCTGATCGTCATCGATGCGCGACGGTTTGGGCTTGGGCCAGCGGCCGTTCTTGAGCCGGTAGAATTCGAGATCCCCGCCCGTCGAATCATCTTCCGGATCGCGCAGATAAAAGAGCCCGGCGAAGAGTTTGTGGGGGCTGTCGAGCTGGGGGCCGCGCCCGCTTGAGACTTCCGTCACCGCGCTGTTGATCACGAACTGACAATCCATAACGATATCGGTCTGCGCGTTCTCGTCATTGGCATGCTTGCCCGGCGAACGCAGGCCGACCGTGAAATCCTCAAGGTCCTTGTCGAAATTGTTCGGCCAGTATCGGTGCAGGCTTTCGATATCGTTCTGCCAAAGCGCGTGGACTTCTTCGAGAAACGCCTTGGAGCTGTGATAGGCAACGAACTCACGCCAAATCTCGGGGATTTGATCATTGCCTTCGACGTGAAGGGCTCCGATGCGGTAGGCCTTGTTATTCTCGAGCGTGCCTTCGCCTGCGATGGCCTGGGTCGACGGCCATTTTACCTCGAGCTCGGCATAGTAGTCCGCAGGCAAAGCGTTCTCGAGAACGATGAAGGGCAGGCCGTCGGCACCGCGACGAACGCGTCCGACATCTCGTAACAACGACTGAACCATGGGCTCGAAACTCACAAATTGACGGGCTCGGAGAAAGGTTAAGGGCCCAATACTACGACAGCGCCCTCGGCTTTTCCACTCGACGCGCCTTCAAGAATAGGGCTATGCCTCGTTCCATAAGGACGTGCAATCATTGGAGGCAAGTATAATGCAACGTTCGCTCAAGACTTTGGCCTGGATGGCGGCCGCGACCGCTCTTGCAGGCACAGTTGGCAGTGCACAGGCTCAAGACAAGCCTTATGAGGGCCTCGAGATCAACCTTCTGACGCGCCCAGGTCCGGTGATCGCCGGTAGGCTCGAAGAGCGCGGTCAGGAATTTCAGGAAATGACGGGGGCTAGTGTCAACGTCACCACAGTTCCCTTCGCCGATATCTTCCAGAAACTTCTGACCGACTGGGCCACCGGCACCAATTCGATCGATGTCGGTGTGTTTGCGTCGGGTTGGGGCATCGAGCTGCAGCAGGGTGGCATGCTCGCCAACCTTCAAGAGTTCGTCGACAACGATCCTGACTTGCAGATCGACGACATCGCCCCCTATTTCCGTGAGTTCAACCAAAAGATCGATGGCGACACCTATCTCATCACCATCGATGGCGATTTTCAGATGCTCTATTATCGCCAAGATGTGCTGGACGAATTGGGCCTCGAACCGCCCAAGACCTGGGACGAATATCTCGAGGTAGCCGAAGCCGCGCATGGCACGGATATGAATGGCGATGGTGAGCCCGACTACGGCTCGTGCATTTTCAAAAAGCGCAACGCGCAGAGCTTTTATGCCATTATGTCAGTGGCGGCACCCAATTCGCAGACCCACGGCACGGGTCAGGGCTGCTTCTTTGACACCGAAGACATGACTCCTCTCGTGAACAACGAAGCGTGGAAATCAGCTTTCGAGTTCTACAAGAATTCCGGAGAATTCGGACCGCCGGACGAACTCAACCATGACATCGGCGACACCCGCGCCTTGATGCTAACCGGCCGTTGCGCGCTCAATATTGATTGGGGTGACATTGGACCGCTCTCGATCGATCCGGAACAATCGTCAATCGATGGCTTGGTCGGTGCGTCCATTCTCCCGGGTGCCACACAGGTTCTTGATCGAGAGACCGGAGAGCTTGTCGATTGCACAGCGGATATCTGCCCGCATGCGATTGATGGCATCAATCACGCACCTTTTGCGGCATTCGGAGGCTGGTCCGGTGCGATCAACGCCAACTCGGATCCGGAGGTCATTCAGGCGGCTTATGACTTCCTGTCCTATATGAATGAGCCTGAGCAATCCAATGTCGACGTCACAATGGGTTGGACGGGCTACAATCCCTACCGGATCTCGCAATTCGAGAATGTCGATAATTGGGTCGAAGCGGGCTTCAGCCCAGAATTCGCCGAGAACTATCTCGATGCCATCGGCGCCAGCCTGAACAGCCCGAATATGGCTTCCGATCTGCGTATTCCGGGGACCCAAAACTATGAGGGTCTGGTGCTCGACCGCGAATTGGCCCGCTATCTCGCCGGTGAAGTCACAGTCGACGAAGCGCTCGCCAATATCGAGGAAGGCTGGGAGGAGATCACCGAGGACTTTGGCCGCGAAGAGCAGCTCGAAAGCTATAAGGCCTCGCTTGGTATCACCAACTAAGCCCTCATCGGAGCACTGCTGGCCCGTTTGATGGCAGCAAGGATTGACACGGCCCCCCGCTCAAGGGGGGCCGCCCTTTCCGAATGGTTCGATCGGACCTCACGGCACTGGTTCATTTGGCCTGCCGTGATCATGATCTTGGTTTTCTCGATCTTTCCGCTGGTCGCCTCGCTGATTATCGCGCTCTCGCGCATTCGGCTGCGTGCCGGTGGCTACAATATTCGGTTCGTGGGCTTCGATAACTTCGAGAAACAGCTCTTCGGCTCAGAGCAATTTCATTTTCTCGGCACATTCAGCAATATTAGTGCACTTGGATGGGCTGCGATCATCGCCATGGCGCTGCTTCTCCTCTACTGGCTGATTGCCCGCATTCGCCGCGGCAATGTCTGGTGGATTGGATTTTTCGGGCGGATCATCACGGCATCGATGATTATGGCGCTGACCGTTTTGTTCGCCGCGACACTGCTGAGCGGCGAGCAGTTCGGCACGCTTGGCGTCACCCTCTTCTATGTCGGTTTTGGCTGCGGCATTCAGTTTCTGATCGGCCTTGGTCTCGCCCTCGTTTGTGCACAGCCGATCCGTGGACGTACATTCTTTCGCGTTGTTTTTTTCCTACCGCTGATGATCACACCGATCGGCATCGGCTACGCTTTTCGCATGATGGCCGATACCGGCAAAGGCCCGTTTGCACCGCTCTGGCAGTGGTTCGGCCTCGGCGATTTCGCATGGGCTGCCGATCCCTGGGCTGCGCGCACCTTCATTGTGATCGCCGATAGCTGGCAATGGATCCCATTCATTTTCGTGATCTTGCTGGCAGCACTGGAAAACGTACCGCGTGATAGTGTCGAGGCGGCTCACGTCGATGGCGCCTCGGGCTGGATGGTATTCAGGGAAGTCACTTGGCCGCAAATCGCCCCGGTGGCGGCGACGGTCATGCTGATCCGGGTGATCGAAGCGTTCAAGCTTGTCGATCTTCCCAACATCATGACCTCGGGCGGGCCGGGTATCGCCACGGAGTCGATGACGCTCCAGGCATTCTTTGCCTGGCGCGCACCTGATTTCGGACAGTCGGCGGCGATTGCTTATCTGCTGCTCTTTGTGACCGTGGTCCTTTGCGTCTCCTTCTTCAATCTCGTTGTCATGAAACGCCGCATCGCGGAGGCTACATGACCACGTCGTCGCCAAAGCCCATGCAGGTGCCCAAGCGCAACCGCTGGACGGAGCCGACGCGGATTGGCGAGATGTCGCCGCTCGGCAGCATTGTCACCTATTCGGTCTTGATTTTCTGGTCGTTCTTTGTGCTGTTTCCGCTTTATTGGGTGTTCATCACCTCGTTCAAATTGCCGCTCGACGTCAATGACGGGCCTGTTTACTTGCCGTTCATCGACTTTCAGCCTAATCTTCACGCTTGGCGCGATGTCCTCGTGACCGGACTTGGGGATACCACCAAACCCTATATCAACTCGATCATCGTCGCCCTTTGCTCGACCTTTTTCTGTGTGCTGATCGGCAGCATGGCGGCCTATGCACTTGCGCGTATCGAATACCGACCGAAATTCGGCGTGATCATCCTGTTCGTGCTTTGCCTCATCGCTTCCTGCGTTGCGGTTGCTATTTATGGTCTTGACTGGCGCCTGACGGCTGCTGTGGCCGTGGCTATTCTGGTGTTGTTGAGCCGCGCGCTCGGGCGATATTTTCAACGCCGCGTCGGCAATGGCGATATTCTCTTTTGGATGATCTCCCAGCGTATCCTTCCCCCTGTTGTCGTGATCATCCCGATTTACATGATGTTCCAACAGGTTCGCCTGCTCGACACCCATGCGGCCCTGATCCTCTGCTATATCGTCGTCAACATGCCGATCGTGGTATGGCTGATGCACGACTTCTTCAAATCCATTCCGATCGATCTTGAAGAAAGTGCAGCCCTCGACGGTGCCTCGCGGTTCTTCATATTCTTCGACATTATTCTGCCGCTCGCCAAGGTTGGGCTCGCTGCCGTGACCCTTTTAGTGCTTATTCTCTCGTGGAATGAATATATTCTAGCCCTCTTTCTCTCGACCTCCAATGCGCAAACCATGCCGATCCTGGTTGCCGGTATGAATGCTGGCGAACGCGGTATTCTGTGGTGGACGATGTGCGTCGTCATCATCCTCATGATCTTGCCCGTGATGCTGATGGCATTGATCTTGCAGCGTTTTATTGCGCGCGGTGTTTTATTGGGAGCGGTCAAAGGATGAACCAGCGGCTCCAGGCAAAAAATGTCCGCCTCGACGGCATCGACAAAAGTTTTGGTTCGGTGCGTGTGGTCAAGAACCTCAACCTCGAGATTGCCGCTGGCGAGTTTTTGGTCCTTCTCGGCCCATCGGGCTGCGGCAAGACCACGGCACTACGCATGATCGCCGGCCTCGAGCAAGTCAATGAGGGCCGGATCAGTATCGGCGACGTTGATGTGACCGAAACCCTTCCCAAATATCGCGATGTCGCCATGGTCTTTCAGTCCTATGCGCTTTATCCGCATAAGACGGTTGCTGAAAACATCGCGTTCCCGTTGCGCGCCCGAGGTGTGCCCAAGAGTGAGCACGAGACCTCAGTGCGGACTGCCGCGGAACAGGTCCATATGCTGGACTATTTGGACCGCTATCCGCGCCAGCTTTCCGGCGGACAGCGCCAGCGCGTCGCCCTTGCCCGCGCCATTGTCCGCCGGCCCTCGGTGTTTTTGATGGACGAGCCGCTTTCCAATCTCGATGCCAAGCTTCGAGGGTTCATGCGTGCCGAGCTCAAGCATCTCCAGCATGACCTCGGTGTCACCACGATTTACGTGACCCATGACCAGATCTAGGCGATGACCCTCGCCCACCGCGTCGTCGTCATGAACCATGGTGTTCTGATGCAGATCGGCACGCCACGCGAGGTTTATGATCAGCCGTACAATCTTTTTGTTGCAGGCTTCATGGGTGCGCCGCCGATGAACTTTATCCATGGCTCCATCGCCAACGGCAAGTTCGAGAGCCACGGTGTGAGCCTGCCGCTTCAAGGGGATATGACCGCCCGCAAGGCTGTTTTGGGGTTTCGTCCGGAGGACGCCGAGATCGCAGGTTCCGGGCAAGGCCTCTTCGACGCCACGGTCTATACGGCCGAGCTTACCGGCGATGTCACGCTTGTCACGATTTCCCTCGGCGATACCTCACTTGCCGTTAAAATGCCCAAAGATTACGATGCAGACTACGATACACCCGTTGCCGTGACGTTTACCGCCGAAAAGGGTTTTCTGTTCGACGAAGAGAGCGGCGAGCGTCTGGCAACGACGCTCGTCGGGCAGCCGGAATTGGTATCCTAGTGAGTCGATTACAATGGTAAACTATGACCTTGATGGGAAGGTTGTCTTCATAACAGGCGCTGCCTCGGGGATCGGGCTGGCATCGGCGAAGGTTTGTGCTGCAAGCGGCGCCCGCTTGGTACTGTGCGATGTTGAGCCAAGAGGGCTGGATGAGGCCGTGGCCGTCGTCAAGGATTTGGGCGGCTCGGCAATCGGCTCTCCCCTCGACGTTCGCGACGCGGCCGAGGTCGAGCGCGCGGTTGCACTGGCTGTCGAGACATATGGCCGGCTCGATGCGGCCTTCAATGCGGCAGGCATCTTGGGACCAGCCTTCAGACCCATTCTCGAGCTTGATCAGTCGGAATGGCAGAAGATCATCGACATCAACCTTACCGGCGTCTGGTTGTCGATGAAGTATCAAGTCGCTCAGATGGTCCATCAGGGGGGTGGTGGTTCAATCGTCAATGCCTCCTCGGTCGCAGGGCTCGGCGGCACGCGGATGAACACGGCCTATGGCGCCAGCAAGCATGGTGTTTCGAGCCTCACCCGTACCGTTGCCATCGAATATGGACGCCAGAGCATCCGCGTGAACGCCATTTGCCCGGGCTGGATCGATACCGCTATGACCGCCCACGTCTCCGAAACCATGCCGGAACGCATCACGCCGATTATGGCGCGCACCCATCTCGGACGCTTCGGCAAGCCCGAAGAGATCGCGGAACTCGTCGCCTGGCTATGTTCTGATGCTTCGAGCTTTGTCACGGGAAGCACTTATCCGATTGATGGCGGCATGATGGCCTGATTGGAAGGGCCACTTGACAGGATCAAAGGACAGCGATGACAAAATATGACCTCGATGGGAAAACCGTCCTAATCACCGGTGCTACATCCGGAATTGGCCAGGGTGCGGCGGAGGTGTGTGCTGCAAGCGGAGCTCGGGTTATTGTCTGCGGCACCAATGAAGACAGGCTCACCTCGACGGTCCAATCCATCAAGGATGCTGGAGGAGAAGCCGTGCGGTATGCCATGGATGTGCGCAAGGCCGCAGACTGCGAGCGATCCGTCGCCCTCGCGGTCGAGACCTATGGCCGTCTCGATGCCGCGTTCAATTCGGCAGGGATCCTCGGTCCGCCGTTTACGCCGATTCTGGAGCTCAAAGAGTCCGAATGGGACGACGTCATCGAGGTCAATCTTAAGGGCGTTTGGCTATGCCTCAAATACCAGGTCGCCCAGATGATACGCCAGGGCGGCGGCGGCTCGATCGTTAACGCTTCTTCAGTTGCAGGTCTTGTCGGTACCAAGATGAATAGTGCCTATGGCGCCAGCAAACATGGGGTCACCAGTCTGAGCCGCTCGGTGGCACTCGAATATGCCGAGCAGGGTATCCGTGTGAACGCTGTCTGTCCTGGCTGGATCGAGACGGCAATGACGGACGCGGTGACCGACCGATATCCCGAGCGACTACCCGCTACGGTCGCCCGCCACCCGATCGGGCGCGCTGGAAAGCCTCGAGAAATCGGCGAACTTGTCGCCTGGCTCTGCTCCGATGCCTCGAGTTTTGTTACCGGTGCCGCCTATTCCATTGATGGCGGTGTCACGACACAATAACCGTCGACCCAGTTGGGACCACGGTCATCCCTCCCAGCGGTATTTTTCGATGGTGTCCGGGTTGAGCTCGATGCCGAGGCCCGGGCCTGTGGGCACCTCGATGCGCCCCTTGGTGGGGCGAAGCGGATCGATGAGGAGATCCGTGCGTAGCGGATTGTCGGTGACATTGTATTCGAGATAGGGGCAGTCGCGCAGCGTGGCGATGACCTGCAATGTTGCGGAGACCAGGATGTCGGTCGACCAACAATGGGGGATCATGCGCACGCCGCGTGCTTCGGCCAGGGCTGCAATGCGCATGGCTTCGGAAATGCCGCCAACGCGGGCGATATCGGGCTGGATGATCCTGAGGCCGCCGCGCTCCATGAGATCGCGATAGGCATAGACCGTGCTTTCCTTCTCACCGGTGGCGATGGGCGTCGGTGAAACCGCGGTGAGCTTGGCGAAGCCGTCGAGATCGTCCGGCGAGAGAGGTTCTTCCAGGAAGTAGACCCCATAATCGGCAAAGGCTCGGCCCAGGAAAATCGCGTCTTCGAGAGGGACAGCAAAACCCATATCGATCATGATGTCGATATCGTCGCCCAAAACGTTTCGCATTTCTGCAGTTTTCTTGACGTCGCGTCTCGGGTCATCGCCTAGATCGCCCCAGCCGAACTTGACCGCTTTGTAGCCATTCTCCTTGTGCCGGCGTGCACGGTCGAGTGTTGCCTCGAGCGTCGGTTGGGAGAGATCGCTGGCATAGACGTCGAAATGCTGGTGGCGGGCACCGCCTAAGAGCTGGTGGACGGGCATGCCGGCCGCTTTGCCGAGAATGTCCCAGAGTGCGAGGTCGATGCCGCTGATGACGTGCATAACGACGCCGCGGCGGCCATATGTCTGGGTATGCTTGTTCATCTTGTCCCAGAGACGACCGATATGGAGCGGGTTTTCGCCGATCAAGAGCGAACGCAGGCCTTCCGCCGAGACCGAGCACAAGGGTGCGTCAAGGACAGCCTTGTTGACCAGAGGATTAGTGTGAGCCTCGCCGATGCCGGTAATACCCTCATCGGTGTGGACCAGGATGATAAGAATATTTTGACAGCCGTCGCCGATTCGCTCGACGGTGGGAAGACGCACCATGACGCCTTCGATTTCCGTGATGTTCATGGGTTGGTCCTAGGTTTCTGGAAAGTTTGTTTCGCTGGCGACATGATAGAGGCAGTCACCTCGGCGGCAGCGGCCGAGGGCTCTTTGGCAGACCACCCAGCCATCGCACCGAAAGCGCTGCGGTTCCGGCTCCGCGGTCGGTTTGTGGAAGTCGTGAACGAGGCCGGCCACATCGCCTGACTTGACCATGTCACCCATGGATGCCACGGGCGCGAAAACGCCATCCTCGCTGGCGAAGACGTAATATTCGTGGCCGCCGACCTCGATCACTTTGGTGGTCTTTGATGCCGGAATGCCGGCCGGGAGTTCAATGATGCCGAAGTGTGCCAAGAGCCGATGAAGGCCGTCGTGGATGAGCTTTGCCCCTTCGAGAGAGACCTCGCCCGCCCCGCCGAACTCACCGCCGAGCGCAATCACGCCGCGCGAGGTCGCAGCAGGATGCGATGAATTCCAGAACACGCGCGGACGCATCAGTTTGGCAACCGGTGGTGCAAACGCCTTAACGGCGGCGACCGCTTTGGTGTCATGGTCGGGATCGCCTGAAAGCGCAATCGTGGCGTGCTGCAGATAGTGCATGGAGAGCCCGCCTGCATGAAAATCATGCATGACATCCACCATCGGGAAGATGTGGTGGTAGAGGTAATGGGCCATCATCGAGGTCGGGCCCTTATCCGTCGAGCCCGGAAAGGATCGATTGAGATTGCCGCTATCCAAGGGCGAGGTCCGCGTTGCCGCATCGACGGCGGGAACATTGATTGCCGGAATGATGATGATGCGTCCTTGCACTGCCTCGGGATCGATCTTGCGAAGAAGGCGTCCGAGAACGACCGGACCCTCGAATTCGTCGCCATGATTGCCCGCCATCAAGAGTGCTGTGGGGCCTGAGCCGTTCTTGACCACGCAAACCGGGATCATGATCTGGCCGTAGCCGGAGCCATGGATCGAGTGCGGCACGTTGATATGGCCGATTTGTTTGCCGTTCTTCTCGAAATCGACCGTTGTCCAAACCGGCGTGATGGCGGCATTCATGATGAGCTCTCCCGTTTCACGGCCCAAAGTTATCGCTAACCTCGAGCAAATGGAATAGACTGGCGCAATCGGCGAAGGGCAACAAAGGCGGGAGGCAGCGGATGACGAAGATCTTGGTAGCCCTGTGCGAGCAGGAGATCTCTACCTTCAATCCGGTTCCGACCGAATTCGACGACTATGACATTTTCGAGGGCCAGGCCTTACTCGAACGCATCGAGGGCTCGGACACCACCCTGCGTGGTGCCCTCGATGTCTTTGCTGAGCGTCCAGAGATCGAGATCATACCGACGATTGCCGCCAAATGCCGAAGCGGCGGTTCGCTCAGCGCTGCCGGTTTCGAGCGGCTGCAGCGAACCATCCTGGATGCGATCCGCGCCAAAACCGAGGGCATCGATGCCATCTATTTCTCAATGCATGGTGCGATGGGCTCCGATGCGGAGCTCGATCCCGAAGGTTTTCTGCTGGAAGCCGTGCGCGGCATAGTCGGCCCCAGCATTCCGATCGTCATATCATTGGATTTGCACGGCATTCTGACGGCGCGAATGCTCGAGCATTGCGACGGCATTGCGGTTTATCACACCTATCCGCACCAGGACTTCATCGACACCGGCGACCGTGCGGCACGTCTTCTACTGCGCATTCTCGATGAGGGCGTGAAGCCGGTGATGGCGCGCGTGAAGATCCCGGCACTGGTTCGCGGTCCTGAGCTGATTACGGCAACAGGCTTTTATGGCTCGCTGATCCGCCGCTGCAAGGCGCTCGAAGCGGATGGAGCCCTCGCGGCGGCGATGATGATCGGCAATCCCTTCACCGATGTGCCTGAACTCTGCTCGCAGTCGCTTGTCATCACCGACGGCGATGAGCAGCGCGCCAAGAGCGAGGCGTTAAAACTTGCCAATGATTTTTGGCCCGAGCGCGCGCGCATGCAGGCCGAACTCACCCCACTCAATCAAGCCATCGCCGAAGCCAAGGGCATAAGCGGCTCGGTGACCTTCACCGATGCGGCGGATGCACCGAGCAGCGGCGCCTCGGGTGACAGCAATATCATCCTACGCGGACTCCTTGCCGCTGGATATGGTGGCAAAGCCGTCATACCGATTGTCGATCCGCACGCTGTCGCCAGGGCCTATGAGGCCGGAGTCGGTGCCAAGCTTAGGCTCGAGATCGGTGGCTGCTTCGATCCGCAGCGCTTTCCCCCGCTCGAAATTGAGACCGAAGTGGCGCTTTTGGGCGACGGGCATTTCCGTCACCAAGTTTCCGGACTCCCGGCCAATGCCGGACGCACGGCTTTGCTACGGGTAGGCAAAATCAGCATCATCGCGATCACCAAGCCAATCCACATGATGGATCGCGCCGTCTACTTGGCGCATGGCTGCGATCCCGAAGCCTTCGATCTGATTGTTATCAAATCGCCAGGTGCGTTTGCCCGCTATTTCACCTTTGCCGAGAAGAATTTCGTTCTCGATATCCAAGGTGCCACCACCGCCAATCTCAGGCTCTTGGGCCACACCATTTGCGCGCGGCCGATCTATCCGCTCGAAGAAGATACGGAATTCGTCCCCAAAGTTGAGGTCTACCGAAGCAATCTCTGATGTCACTCGACGATCTTCCGCGCGCTCGTTTCGCGCATCTGCCGACACCGCTGGAAGAGGCCCCTCGCCTCGCCCAGGCAATCGGCGTCAAGCAGCTTTGGATCAAGCGCGAGGATTTGGACGGACTCGCTTTTGGCGGCAACAAGACGCGGCTCATGGAGTTCGTCATCGGCGACGCGCTTGAGAATGACGTCGACACTTTGATCGCCGCGGCCTCGCCTCAATCGAACAAGCTTCGCGA
Source organism: uncultured Geminicoccaceae bacterium (assembly GCA_964412385.1). Taxonomy (GTDB): domain Bacteria; phylum Pseudomonadota; class Alphaproteobacteria; order Geminicoccales; family Geminicoccaceae; genus JBGSYN01. The sequence goes on along the minus strand of CAYPOV010000005.1, from coordinate 17,246 downwards.
TATCGCCGCCGCAGGTGCCCGCTTCGGTTTGCGCTCGATCCTGCTCATACCGGCTGAAGCCGGGCACGATGTGCTCGAGGGGAACCGGCTCCTCTTTGATCTCTTTGGTGCGGAGGTCCGCGCCATTCCGCCCGGAACCGAGGTGCTCGATGCCCAACGCGCGGTTCAGCGAGACCTCGAGAAACAGGGGAGAAAGTCTGCCGTCCTCGACCGTAGGCTGGACTATGGCGCCCTTGCCACGGCCGCTTATGTGGCCGCCGCGCATGAACTTGCAGCCCAGTGGCAGGAAATGCGGATCGAGCCCGACTATGTGGTCGTCACAGCGGGTGCCGGTATGACCATGGCTGGACTGGTCTTGGGCTTCGCCGCGGCTGATCCGGGCGTCAAGGTGATCGGCATCGCCAACGCGCGTAGCGCCGATGGCCTTACCGCCGATATTGAGGAATATTGTCAACGAACGGCTCGACGACTCGCGCTCGATCCGGCGATGGCTCCGTTCGAAGTGATCGACGGTTTTGTCGGTCCGGGCTATGGCGTCGTGACGGAAGACATACGACAATCGATTCGGCTGGTGGCACGGCAGCACGGTCTGGTGCTGGATCCGGTCTACAACGGCAAGACGATGACGGGCCTCATTGAATTTGTACGAGCGGGCCGGATCGAGGCGGATGCCAATCTTGTCTACATGCACACAGGCGGCAGTCCTGCCATCTTCGCCTACAGCAAAGAACTCGAGGTCAACGATCTGAGTTAGGGGAGAGCGATGTTCGATTTCATCATCAAAGGTGGCGACGTCATCGACGGTACAGGCGCTGGACCGGTTCGCGCCGATATTGGCGTTCGCGGCGGTCGCATCACGGCGGTGGGTGACCTACGCAGGGAAACGGCCCGAGAGGCAATCGACGCCGACGGCCATGTCGTCACGCCCGGATTCATCGACATGCACGCCCATGACGATTTCAACCTTCCGGTCAATCCCTATGCCATCGGCAAGGCGGCCCAGGGGGTCACGACAGTGGTCAACGGCAATTGCGGCATGTCCCCAGCACCCGTTAGCGAGGAATATTTGAACATCCACCGCGATCTGACGACGACGCAGGATAGCGGTCTCGACTATCGCTGGCGCGGCATGGGCGAGTTTCTCGATGCGCATCCGCCTTGCGGTGTGAATATCGTCCAACTTGTCGGCCATCACGCAATACGATGTGCGGTGATGGGTGTCGAAGCCCGCGCACCGCAAGAACGCGAGATGGAAGCGATGAAGGCGAGTGTGGCGGAGGCTATGGAAGGCGGCGCCTTTGGCATCTCGACCGGATTAGTGGGTCCTCCTTCCGGTCACGCCACCACCGGCGAAGTCATCGAGCTTTCCAAAATCGCTGCGCGTTATGGCGGCAGCTACCACACTCATATGCGCAATGAAGGGGCGCAAGTGCGTGAAGCGATTGACGAGGCACTTGAGATCGGCCGCAAGTCCGGCGCTGCTGTCCAGATCTCGCATCTCAAGATCAGCAATCCCGATCATCACGGCATCGCCGACGAACTGCTCGCCAAGCTTCACCAAGCCCGGTCAGACGGTATTGATGTCCATTGCGATCAATATCCTTACGCCGCCAGCAGCGGCGGCTTGCGCGCACGCCTTCCCAAATGGGCACAAATTGGCAGCACGGACGATATTCTTGCCCGTATCAAGGATCCTTTCAATCGCGGGCGGCTCATTTACGACATCAATGAAGGCATGGCCAAGGAAGGCGTGTCGATGCGGATCTATCGTTGGCAAGACGTGATGATCGGCATGAGCGCGAGCCGCCCCGACTGTGTCGGCCTCACGCTTGAGGAATATGCTGCCAAGGTGGAGCGCCCGCCTGCAGAGGCGATGATCGACCTGCTCTATGACGATCGCCTCAAGACGCGCGGCATCTATTTTCATATGAGCGAAATCGATGTCCGAAGGATCATGGCGGACACTCTCGTCGCCTTCGGCTCGGACGGGCTCTATACGGGACTTCCGGACAAGCCCGATAAGACCAACCCTCATCCGCGCCACTATGGCACCTTTCCGCGCATTCTCGGCCGCTACTGCCGAGAGGATCATATTCTTGAACTGCCCGAAGCGGTCCGCAAGATGACTTCGCTTTCCGCGCGCATTATGGGGCTTCATGATCGTGGCCAGCTCAAACCTGGATTTGCGGCAGACATCGTCGTCATCGATCCCAAGACCGTCATCGATCACGCCACCTTTCAGGCTCCATTCGAGCTACCGAGCGGAATCCGTGACGTATTCTTGAACGGTGTTGCCACCAAGCGCGATGACCGAACCACCGGCGACACGCCTGGAACCGTGCTGCGTCACCAAGCGAAGAAAAAACAATGATCGAGGATATCCGTACGGTCTTGGGTGTCCGGCCGATGATCAATCTTACCGGCACGCTCACCGTGAATGGCGGCATCAGTGCACGACCGGAAGCTATTGCTGCTGCAGCGGAGATTATGAAGCACGGTGTCGACATCGCCGAGCTGCAAGCACGCGGAAGTAGGATGATCGCCGAGGCGACAGGTGCCGAGGCCGGTTTCGTCTCGGCCTGCTCTGCGGCCGGTATTTGCATGGGCATTGCAGGTGCGATGACCGGCGATGACATGGCGATGATCGAGCGGCTTCCCGATACGGAAGGCATGCAGCGCGAAGTCGTGATTCAGCTCGGCCACATCGTCAATTATGGCCATTCCATCGCCCAGGACATCCGCCAAACAGGTGCCCGAATCGTGCCGGTCGGTGATGTCAATACTGCCAAACGCCATCAACTCGAAGCGGTGATAGGGCCCGAAACCACGGCAGCGCTCTATGTTGTCAGCCATCATTGTGTGCAATATGGCCAAATTCCTTTTGAGAGCTTTGCCGAGATCTGTCATGCGCGCAGCGTCCCGGTGATCGTCGATCTCGCGGCCGAGTACGACCTCAAGGGCTATATTTCAGCCGGCGCCGATCTCACGATCCACAGCAGCCACAAATTCTTGGGTGGTCCCACCGCCGGCATTGTTGCCGGAAAGAAGTCGTTCGTTCGAGCTGCATTCCTACAAAACTATGGTATCGGCAGGCCGATGAAGGTCGGCAAAGAAGGCATCGCCGGGGCGCTTATTGGGCTCAAAACCTGGATGGCCATGGACCATGAGGCGGAACGGAGACGCCAGTTCACCATTCTGAAAGCCTGGCAAGAGGTTCTGGGCTCCTATTCCGGAATCTCAGCGGCGATCGACCCCGATCCGACCGGCAATCCTTTCGACCGCCTCAAAGTGACCGTTGATTGCGAACGCGCCGGCATTTCGGCACTCGATCTCGTTCATGCACTCGAGGCCGGCGATCCGCCCATCATGGTCCGAGCCCATCAGCTTGAGTTCGGCTATTTCATCATGGATCCCCGTTCCCTCGGCGATGATGAATTTGATGTTGTTGCCCATCGCCTCCGCGAGATTCTCAACTCCCCCGGCGCTTACAGTCAGAGCACCGACTCGGTCCATTCCTGGAAGTCCGCCAAGGCCGGCACACTCAAAACCTGGCCGGACATCTGACGGACGCAACCCAATATGCAATTTGCTTGCAGTATCCGACCGATCGAGGAAATGCGAGCAACGCTACATCGCACGGGTGACACGTTGGCTGGCTATCGGCACAGTTCCTGCTTGCATCGGCTGCCTATGCGAGTTGGAATGGTTTGCAGGCTGGTAACAAGGAGGAGGTCCGGTAATGGACAGACGAATTAGACTGCTCACAGGCGTGGCTTTGGGAATCGTGGCGAGTGTCGGTCTGGCCGAGGCTCAGACTGAGGTCAAGGTCATCGTCTCGCAGTATAGCGATCAGACAGGGCCGATTTTCGAGGCAATGGCGGAAGAATTCGAGGCAGCCAATCCTGACATCGATATCGTCATCGAAGACGTCGCCTGGGATGCCTTGCAGCAGCGTCTGACAACTGACATTGCCGGCGGCACAGCACCGGACATCTCTATCATCGGTACGCGCTGGCTGTTCGATTTTGTCGAGAACGACATCGTCGCCTCGATGGACGATTACATGACGCCCGAGTTCAGAGGGCGTTTCATCGAGACCTTCATGTCGCCTTCGACAGTCGATGGCAGCGTCTATGGTCTTCCGGTCGCCGCTTCCGCACGCGCCATGTACTACAACGAGGCACTGCTCGAACAAGCCGGGGTCGAGACGCCGCCCGCGACTTGGGATGATCTCAAAGCGGCAGCGGAGAAGGTCAATGCCCTGGGCGACGAGATATTCGGCTTCGCCATTCAAGGCGCAGGCAATACCGAAGTTGACGCCTACTGGTTTTATTCCCTCTGGACTCATGGCGGTGAGATTATCACCGAAGGCGGTCAAAGCGGCATTGGCAGTCCGGAAGCCATCGCAGCGACCCAGACTTACAAGGATTTGATCGATGCGGGCCTGACGCAGCCCGGCATCACCAGCTCGGATCGCCAGGATATCGAGGCTCTTTTCAAGCAGGGCAAGGTGGGCATGATTTTGACCGGACCCTGGCTGCGCGGACAGCTCGCCGAAGAAGCACCTGATCTCAATTATGGCATTGCCGGCATTCCGGAAGGCACCAACAAGGCGACCTACGGCGTGACGGACAGCATAATCATGTTCGCTGACAGCGAGGTCAAGGATGAGGCCTGGAAGTTCTTGGAAGAAGCCGCCTTTACCGACAAATGGCGCCGCGAGTTCACCCTTAAGGAAGGGTTTTTGCCGGTCTTCAAATCGGTGGCAGCCGATCCTCATTTCGCGGATGATCCACAGCTCAAGGCCTTTACCGACCTCTTACCCTATGCCCAATTTGCTCCCCTCGTGAGCAGTTGGCAGGAAATGTCGGACACCACCAAGGCAGCGCTGCAGCAAATCTATCTCGATGAAGCGCAGATCGAGCCGACCATGACCCAGGCTGCCGAGAAAATCGACACAATCTTGAACTAGTCAGTGCGTGTCGCCGGAGGGGACATTGGCTCCTCCGGCGTGCTCACTTCCCGCATCACGATGCTAGGCACCCGCTTTTTTCTGGCGTGGGCAATGATCCTGCCGAGCCTGGCGCTCGCCTTTTGGATCATTGGCTACCCGATCTACGATGTCGTGATGTCGGCAACCCATGAGGTCAATCGCTTCGGCCAGCTCAGGGATTTCGTCGGTACCGGCAATTTTTCGACCTTGGCTGCCGATCCGATTTTTTGGGGATCGCTGCAACGCACCTTTGTTTGGACGGCCACTGTCGTCGGCGGCACGCTCGTAATCTCCTTGCCTGTCGCCATGATCCTCAATGACGATTTCCATGGCCGCGGTGTGATGCGTGTCATCATCATGCTGCCTTGGGCCGTTTCCTTGACGATGACGGCCATCGTCTGGCGCTGGTCGCTCAACGGCCAGTACGGCATGCTCAATGAGACGTTGAAGGATCTTGGCGTTATCAACCAATCGATCGAGTGGCTGGCCACCTCGACGACCGCTTTTCCGATCGAAATCGCAATCGGCATCTTGGTATCCATCCCCTTCACGACGACGGTGTTCCTAGGCGGTCTCTCATCCCTACCCGGTGACATTTATGAGGCCGCAAGAATCGACGGTGCCAGCGCTTGGCAGCGCTTTCAGTATCTGACGCTACCCTTGCTACGGCCCTTCATCAATATTGCATTGGTGCTCAATATTATTCATGTCTTCAATTCGTTCCCAATTATTTGGGTGTTGACCGAAGGCGATCCCGCCAATTCGACCGATATTCTCGTGACCTATCTCTATAAGCTTGCCTTCCGCTATGGCCGCATTGGCGATGCGGCCGCTATGTCACTCGTCATGTTCGCGGTTCTTTTGGTGTTCACCATCATCTATGCGCGCATGGCAATGCGCGAGAATAAGGCGGCAGCTGCATGAGCAAGTGGCAGAGGACGATCCTTTACTGGCTGGTGCTGTCGCCACTCATTATTGTTATTCTGTTTCCTTATGCAGTGATGCTCTCGACCGCATTGAAGCCTCCGGACGAAATTTTTGTGTTCGACCCGAACTGGCTGCCATCAGCACCGCGCCTTGCCAACTTCGTCGATATGTGGAGTGCCATCGGGTTTGGCCGAGCGCTCGCCAACAGCCTAATCGTGAGCGGCACATCGGTACTGGTGTGCCTTCTGGTGGCAATCCCCGCGGGCTATTCCATGGCGCGATTTCGCTTCCGCGGCCAAACCGGCTACCGCATGTTCCTTTTGATAACCCAGATGCTGTCACCGATCGTCTTGGTGATCGGCATATTCCGCATGATGGCCGCACTTGGATTGGTTGATGCCCATTGGAGCCTGATCCTCGCCTATGCGGCGTTCAACATGGCGTTCGCCACCTGGATGCTGCAGAGCTATTTCGCCACCATACCGATCGAGCTCGAGGAGGCGGCGTGGATCGATGGCGCAACCTGGTTCCAAAGCCTTCGTGCGATTTTCCTGCCGCTGGCGATACCGGCCCTGGCGGTGACCGCGATTTTGACCTTCGTTAATACCTGGAACGAATTCGTGCTCGCCCTCACCTTGCTGCGCAGCCAGGATAGCTACACACTCACGATCAAGATTTTCACATTGGTCTCGGCAGCCTACACCGTCAATTGGGAGCAGGTCATGGCCGCCACATTGCTGGCGACCGTACCGGTTGCGATAATCTTTGCCTGGCTCCAGCGCTATCTGGTGCGCGGTCTGTCGCTCGGCGCGATCAAGTAGCGTTCCCAATCCTCAAAGGCGCATCTCACCACCGCCGCTATAGACGTATACGTTGAGATATGCTGCTCTGTAGCACCGTCTTGGTGATGGTGTCGCCGGACAAGGCTATCGATAGCATGGATCGGAACACAACTGGTTATGCACTATCAAACTTATGAACTCGCGCACGCTCTCCTCTCGCCTCTTCGTGCACAGTCTCGATGGTGCCGTGATCTTCTCCAGATGCCGCTCAATCCATTGGGCTATACCCGCATGGGCAAGATGGTTGCGGCGTCGTGCGAGGTTTTCGAATCCGTAACGCGACGTTACGGCAAGCCCGAATGGGGAATTCAAAGCACGCGAATTCATAGCCTCGACGTGCCCATCAATGAGGAGATCGTCTGGCAAACGCCCTTCTGCGATCTGGTCCATTTCGATCGCGACGAGGCTGTTTGCGGCAAGCGCTACGATCCCAAAGTCCTGATCGTCGCACCCATGTCCGGACATTACGCGACGCTTTTGCGCGGTACCGTTCAGGCCATGATCCAAGAGCATAACGTATATGTCACGGACTGGCGCGACGCCCGCGAAATCCCCCTCGCCTTCGGCAGCTTCGATCTCGACGATTTCATCGAGCATGTGATCCGAATGATCCGCTACATCGGCACAGATACTCACGTCATCGCCGTATGTCAGCCTGCCGTCCCTGTCCTCGCTGCGGCCGCTCTCATGGCCTATCGCGGCGAGCGGTTCCGTCCGGCTTCGCTGACTTTGATGGGCGGGCCAATCGACACAAGACGCAATCCCACCAAAGTCAATGAGCTCGCGCAGTCCAAACCTCTGTCTTGGTTTGAGAATAACGTCATCACTCACGTGCCCTACAGCAATCCCGGCTTCATGCGGCGGGTCTATCCTGGCTTCATTCAGCTTTCAGGCTTCATGACAATGAATCTGGACCGCCATATCGATGCTCATCGATCACTCTTCGACCATCTGGTCGAGGGCGACTGTGATTCGGTGGCGCAGCACCGCAAATTCTATGATGAATATTTGTCGGTCATGGACCTTCCTGCCGAGTTTTATTTGCAGACCATCGAACAGGTTTTCCAGCGCTATGCCCTTCCCGATGGATTGATGAGTCATCGAGGTGATCCCGTTGATCTCAAAGCCATTCGAGACATTACATTGATGACGATCGAGGGCGAGAAGGACGACATTTGTGGGCTCGGCCAGACCGAGGCTGCCCACGATCTTTGCACGAACCTGCCTCCTGAGCTCCACTATCACTATGTCCAGCCCAATGTTGGCCATTACGGCGTATTCAACGGGACGCGCTGGCGTACCGAGATCCAACCGCGCATTCGAGAAATGATCCGCACGACGCGCTTCCGCAGGCAGGCGGATGGTGTAACCGTGCATTGAACGCCTCTTGGCCATAACTCCGGGCCTTTGTGTCGGTTTGAAATTCCTGGGAACTCGGACGTATCGTTCACGACGATGCTTTTTGCAGCCGTGACGATTTGAGCAGGCGGCAAGATAGCGAAAGAGATCGACAATTCAGGCAGACTTCGCCACGATCGTCGGGGTCGGTCAGGGGTTGGAAACGGAGCGGTTCGTCATGCTATTCATGTTCAACAGCCATGTTTGTGACGGTGTTTCACGAGAGCAGATCGTGGAGTATGCGCAAGGCCCTCGTTCGGATGAGTCTTGGGAACTGATCCGCCAAGGCAAGATCGCGCATCGCTACTGGAAGCTCGGAGATGACCCGGGCTTGGTCGTTGTTGCCCACTGCGCGCATTTGGAAGAAGCCAAGGAATACGCCGCATCAGCGCCGATCGTCAAAGCGGGCCTGGTTGAATTCCGCGTCGATCCGATCGATATCTTTCCAAGCAAGTTGAAATACTGAACTTTGAAAACGGCGCCCTAGCTAAATTTTATCAACCGTGGCGACTTGCATTTGCCGGGCGCGGTATCCGCAGTGCAACTTGATGAGAGGTGAGTTCATCTTGCCTCTGCGTCGTTCTCGCGTTTAAGGGCAGCAGCGCGAGCAGTCGACCCTATCACCTCTGAAGAACTCAAGCTGACTGTTTCATCAGTTGATGATGGCTGAGCGTGCCAATCAGTGAGCGAGTTCACCGATTGCCGCTATTCTCGGATACCCCTCAATCGAACATTGCGGCGGCGCAACAATTCCAGCGTCGACAGCAGCATGATCGAGATGGCGACCAGCATGGTCGCGACGGCGAGGATTGTCGGACTTATTTCCTCGCGAATGCCCGACCACATTTGCCGTGGGATGGTGCGCTGCTCAAAACCTGCCAAGAACAGCACGACGACCACTTCGTCGAAGGACGTAATGAAGGCAAAAAGAGCACCCGAAATCACCCCTGGTAGAATCAAAGGCATGATCACACGAAAGAATGTTCTGGTCGGTGTCGCACCCAGGCTTTGAGCCGCGCGAATAAGCGAATTGTCGAAGCCCGTCAGTGTTGCCGTCACGGTGATGACGACGAATGGTGTGCCGAGTGCCGCGTGGGCGAGGATCAGGCCTGGGAATGTTTGCGCCAAGCCTACGCTCGAATAGAAAAAGAACATCGCGGCTGCTGAAATGATCAGGGGCACGATCATGGGCGAGATCAAGAGACCCATGACGGCAGCGCGATAAGGCATGTGAGCACTGGAAAGCCCGAGGGCGGCGATCGTTCCGAGAACCGTCGCTATCAATGTCGACGCGATCGCGATGATGAAACTATTGCGCAGGCTCAAGGTCCATTCGGAATTGGACCAAAAATCTTGATACCAGCGAAAACTGTAAGCCTCGCTATCGAGCGCCAACATCCCTGGAGTGAAAGTAAAGTAAGGCTCCGCGTTAAATGATAGCGGAATAATCACAAAGATTGGTGCAATCAGGAAAATGAAGATGAAAGCACATATGATGCGGAAGCCGTAGTACCAGCTGGTTTCCAGTGGGCCTGCATAAGACGGAAGTGCCATCGATCTAGCTCAGCTTCATGTTTTCGACTCCCACGAGCCGGTTATAGAGCGCGTAAAGCACGAGCACAGCGACCAGAAGCAGCGTGCCCAGCGCAGCCGCGAGTCCCCAATTCAGAGATTCCTGCATGTGGTAGGCGATGAAGTTGGAAATCAGTTGCCCGTCTTCGCCGCCGACAAGGGCGGGCGTGATATAATAGCCGATGGCCAGGATGAAGACGAGCACAGCACCCGCACCGACACCCGGCAAGGTCTGAGGAAAATAGACCCGCCAGAACGCGGTCCAACTCGTCGCCCCGAGAGAGCGTGCCGCGCGCGTATACATCGGCGATATCGTCCGCATAACACTGTAGAGCGGCAGAATCATGAACGGCAGCAGAATATGGGTCATCGCGACAATGGTGCCTGTTTGATTATAGACCATCTGGACACGGCCATCGTCGCCGAGCGCACCCAACCAGACGAGAATATCGTTGAGAACACCTTGGGTCTGCAGCAACACGATCCACGACGTCGTTCGCACGAGAAGTGACGTCCAAAACGGCAGCAGGACCAAAATCATCAAGAGATTGCTATATTTGAGTGGCGTATTGGCCATCAAGAACGCCACCGGATAACCAAGCACCAGGGTGAGCGCGGTTATCACAAAGCTCAGCCAGAGTGTGCGCCAGAAAAGCTGAATATAGATTTGCCGCCATTCCGGCTGAGATTCGATGCTCCCGTCCGGCGCCAATCTCATATCCATGGCAGCGAGGTAATAGGTCGACGTGATCGGCGAGCTCAGATTGCGAATGACCTGCCAGGTCTCAAGCTTGCCCCAATCCTCATCGATATCGATCAGGGCTTCTTTCCAAGGCCCCTGATCGACCCTGCCAACCCGACGGCCTGTCTTGCGCATCAAGCTCGACATGCCGCTTTCTTCGTAATTCAACCGGGTACCGAGACTACCGATGGTCCGGTTGTCGGCAGCAACAGCGAGTTCGCGTGCCAAAGACGCAAAGACCGGTTCCTCCGGCAACGCCGCTCCATCCCAATCTCCCAACATCGCGGCGGTCTCGGGGATCGTCTCGATGACTTCAGGATTGTCGACGCTTCGATAGAGCATCATCGCGATCGGCACCGCGAAGGTGACGACGATGAAGACCAGAAGCGGCACGACCAAGCCGAATGCACGCAGGCGTTGCCGCCTTTGGACGCGTCGAAGGCGCGCCTTCAGGGCACCGCTGTCGCTGGCATCATCGATTCGGTGGGAAGTTGCGGCGCCGTCAACGCCTTGAACGGTGGTGGCCATGGCCGTGCCTATAAGCGCTGGGAGGTGGGGAAGCCGCGATCGACTTCCCCCATTGCCTCTTGCTTAGCTTGCGAGCCAGGCGTTGAAGCGCTCCGACATCTCGTCATTATTGTCGGCCCACCACTCCGGATCTTTCTGGATCGGATTTTTGAAGTTTTCCGGGGTGGTCGGCATATGCGGCTTCATATCCACGCCCGTATCGGCATGCGTTCCGACAAGTGGGACTGATGACTGACGGGCCGGCGCGTAGGAGATGTATTGCGCCTGATCAGCAAGCCGTTGCGTGTCGGTGGCAAAGTTGAGGTAGTCATAGACGAGGTCAAGCTTGTCTTCATTGCCGACCGGGATCACCCAGCCGTCAACCTCGAACAACTGACCGTCCCACATGAGTTCAATGGGCTGGTCCTCGTTGACCTGGGCATTGAAGAAGCGACCATTGTAACCCGTGGCAATGGTGACTTCGCCGTCAGCCAGAAGCTGGGGCGGCTGTGCTCCTTCTTCCCACCAGATCACCTCGTCTTTGATCGTGTCGAGCTTGGCGAACGCGCGCTGAACGCCTTCTTCTGTGCTCAAAACATCGTAGACTTCACTGGCCGGCACGCCATCTGCGACAAGTGCCCATTCGAGATTGCCGGCAGGGATGCGCTGGAGCGAGCGCTTGCCGGGAAATGCCTCGAGATCGAACACATCGGCCACCGTTTGTGGTCCGCCATCGGGAAACGCCTCAGTGCTGTAGGCAAAGAGCGTTGCATAAAGAATTTGCGGAATGAAACAGTCGCCTGTCGTTCCCGCGATGAAGTCGTCACGGGCGGGCGTACCGTCGGGTGCTGCGGCAAGACGGTCCCAGTCGATCTCCTCAACGCTGCCTTCCTCACAGGCCAGAATTGCCGGGCCCTGGAGCATGTCGACGAGATTCCATGTCACATTATCCGCTTCGACCTGAGAGCGGACACCTGCTAGGCCATTCGCAGCCTGGTCATCCATTTGGATCGTGATATCGGGATTGTTCGCCAAGAACGGGTCGTTGTAGGCGCGCTCTTGGCTTTCAGAATAAGCGCCACCCCAGGAAACGATCGTCAAATCTTGTTCTTGAGCAATGGCGGGCGCCATCGACACCAGGGATATGGCCGTGCCCGCAATGAGACAATTTGTGAAGGCTCTTGTCATCTTAAGTCTCCGTTGGTTTGTCCGTGTGATAAAGTTGAACTCCAGCCGCAGGGTTAATCGATGGCCGAAGTGTTGGGAACGGGCACTAGGCGTCGAGTGCCCGACAGTCTTCCGCAGCCCAACCGACGCGGACCATCGCCCCTTCGCGAAGGTCTAAACGGCCGTGGGCATTCGGAATTTTCACAATGAAGGTGTCGATGCCGCAGACGTTCATGCGCGCACGCATGTGGTCCCCATGGTAAATGAGCTCCTCGATCCGAGCATCGAAGACGTTAGGCAAATTGTCGTTGGAAGGTTCGATCATCACGCGCTCCGGCCGCAATGACAACATTGTGTTGGAGCCGACGCCCTCAATGCGCACAGGCAAGGCGTGGACTTCGCCCCCCTCGACTTCAACCCGACAATGCTTGCCGTTGACCTCGCGTACTTTGCCTAGCAAGCGGTTATTCTCACCGATAAATTGGGCGACGAACGCATTTTCAGGTGCTTCGTAGAGCTCGTTGGGTGGTGCCAATTGCTGAACAACGCCATCGTTGAAGACAGCAATGCGGTCCGAAAGCGTCAGTGCTTCCGTTTGATCGTGGGTTACATAGACAACCGTGATGCCGAGCCGCTCGTGAATATGCTTGATTTCATACTGCATCTGCTCACGGAGTTGCTTATCGAGCGCACCGAGCGGTTCGTCCATCAAGACCAACTTTGGCTCGAACACCAAAGCCCTTGCCAATGCGACGCGTTGCTGTTGGCCGCCGGACAATTGGCCGGGACGGCGCGCACCGAACTCGCTCAATTGAACCATGTCCAATGCGGTTTGGACTTTGCTCGAGATTTCCCTGCGCTTGAGGCCGCGCACCTCCAGGGGAAAGGACAGATTTTCCTCGACCGTCATGTGGGGAAAAAGCGCATAGTTCTGGAACACCATGCCGATATCGCGCTTATGTGGTGGCACGTCGTTAATCGGCTGACCGCCAAGATAGATTTGGCCGCGTGTCGGGGGTTCGAAACCAGCAAGCATCATCAGGCATGTGGTTTTGCCCGAACCTGAAGGCCCTAACATCGTCACAAATTCGCCGTTCGCGACGTCAATATTGAAGCCTTTGACGACAAGCGTTTCGCCATCATAACTTTTATGGACGTTATCGAACTTGACAAATGCCTCTTGGTCTTCACTCACGCTCGATCCGCTCCTTTGTCAGTCGGCTCGATGGTCGGAAGTCAGCCTGGATTAATATGCACAAACCATGCCGTGCATGTAGAATAATCATAACAGTCAACGTGCCTATCGGTTTGGCGACGTCAACCCCCGAACCGGGACCAAACACGAGATTTCAGGGCTTGACACGCAAGGCTCTCGGCCATGGCGTCACACACTCTGAAATTGTCCATCGATTATTTTGTGAGGAGTACGACCCATGACGGAAGACGTTTTTCGCGAAGAGTCCTACGCTCGAACATGTTCTGCGCGCGTCCTGCGTCTTGATGGGCAGGGCGTAATTTTGGACCGCACGATTTTTTACCCGATGGGAGGCGGCCAACCGGGGGACCAAGGTTTCATCGAGGTCGCGGGCGGAGCAACCATCGAGATTGTGGATACGCGTAGAGGCGCGAACGACGGCGAAATTCTGCACATTGCCTCATTAGGGGCAGAGTTGCCGAATGAAGGTGAAGATGTGCAACTCACGGTCGATTGGCCGCGACGTTATCGGCTTATGCGCATGCACTCATGTCTACATCTGTTATGCAAGGCGGTTGATGGTGTGGTGACCGGAGGCCAAATCGGCGACGGCAAGGGACGCCTCGATTTCGACATTCCTGAGCCGACGCTCGACAAGGAAGCCATCACCGATCAGCTCGCAACCTGGATCGAGGACGACAAAGCCATCCGGCATCTCTGGATCAGCGATGAAGAGCTCGAATCTCGGCCGGAACTTGTGCGGACGATGTCGGTTCGGCCCCCTTCCGGTAAGGGCCAAGTCAGGCTTGTGGAGATCGACGGCATCGATCTTCAAGCCTGTGGCGGCACGCATGTTAAATCGACAGGCGAGATCGGCCGTGTACGCGTTGCCAAAATCGAGAAGAAAGGGCGGCAGAACCGACGCGTCACGGTGGTGTTTGACGAGTCCTAGACGGCCACTGAGTGGCGCGCCTTGTTGTGGCGAAGATAACTGTCGAAGACGGATGCAACGACACGCGCGAGCGGGCGACCTGCATCGGTTAGCCGAATTTGGCCCTCGTGTCGTTCCAGGAGGCCGTCCTCCACCATGTGCTCGAGGTCTTCAAGTTCCGCCGCACACCAATGCTCGTGGCTGCCCATCGCTCGCGCTTCCGCATGGGTATCAACCTCGCCGTCACACATCAGCCGCTCGATGATTTGGCCGCGCAGACGATCATCGTCATTGATCACGAGCCCTTTCGCCACCGGAAGCCTGCCACTGTCAACGGCTCGTGCCCAGGCTCCGGTTTCGGCGATGTTCTGGACGAAGCCGAAAGGCGTCCGGCCGATTGACGTTGCCCCGAGACCGATCAGTGTTTGGGCGGCGTCAATTGTGTAACCTTGGAAATTTCGGCGCAGCTTCCCAGATGCTGCGGCCATTGACAGTGGATCTTCGGGGCGTGCGAAATGGTCAAGGCCGATCGCATTGTATCCCACATCAAGAAGGGCGTTGCTTGCAGCAGTCGCCTGTTGCGCCCGCTCCGCCATGCGAGGCAGTGCTTCGGCTTGGATCATCTTTTGATTCTTGGCCATCCACGGAACGTGCGCGTAACCGAATAGAGCCAGACGATCCGGCGCCATATCTGCCACGAGTTCGACTGTCTTTTCCAAGGATTCAATGGATTGGTGCGGAAGTCCGTAGATCAGATCAAAGTTAATGCCAGTAATGCCGGCCGCACGAAGCTTTTCGACACAATCGGCAACGAGTTCCGGCGGTTGCACGCGGTTGATGGCTTGTTGCACAGACGGATCGAATTCCTGGACACCGAAGCTTCCGCGATTGAAGCCTTGCCTGCCGATTTCCTCGATCATCGCATCGCTCAGGGTGCGCGGGTCGCTCTCAATCGCGAGTTCCGCATCCTCCTCGAACGTGAAGTGTTGCCGGACATGGTCCATGACACGGGTTAAGTCACGCTCCGACAATATGGTCGGCGTGCCACCACCCCAGTGCAAATGCGAGACCCGCAGGCCTCGAGGTGTCGCCGCTGCAATCAATTCGATCTCGGTGATCAAGGTGTCGACATAGTCCGCAACAGGCTCATAGCGTGAAGCGAGCTTCATATTGCAGCCGCAATACCAGCACATCTTCCTACAGAACGGGACATGCAGATAGAGAGAGATCGCGGAATCGGGGTCAAGGTCTCCCAGCCACTCCCGGTAAGTCGCTTCCGGGAACGAACTACAAAAATGTGGCACTGTGGGATAGCTCGTGTACCGAGGAACCGCGCGTGTTGCATATTTTGCAAAAACTTCATTCATACCAACGACTTCCCGCTATAGAGCGATAACTCGAAACGACAAACAGGAGCGCCACGGGCACAGCATGTTGTTTCTTGGATCAGGCACTGATTGGAGACGAGACGCTCGAACATCCTTTGAAAAACGGCCTGATGCCACGGACATCCAGGCATCGCGATCGGATTATCAGCAACCTCGATGGCACCCCTGTTGATCCGAAGCTCCCCCGATCCGACAAAAGTCCATGCGTGCTTGGCGATCGATCGAAGCAGCATCGCCGAAGCAATCTTTGGCGGCATCAATGACAAGAGAATTCTCACAATCCTAGGAATACGATTGGCGATGACATAGTCGGCAGTGCGCCGTCCTGCATCCTGCGCAAGCGCCTGCGCCCTCTTAAGGTCTAAGACTTGAAAAAGCGCATGATTGAGGGACGCCACCTCACCCTCGTCGACCATGGTCTTCGGAGGATGGGCCAAATAATGGCCGCACCCTCCGATGTTGAAGACCTTCTCGGTCATCGCTCTGCCCATCTGCGCGTCCACCGCTTCTATAAGCTGCAGAACGGCATTCGGGCCAATCCTTCCTTCGACGAGATCAGTCATGGCTACTCGGCGGGAACGCGTGCCATCTCTTCATTCTCGGCCAACTGTTCTTCGCCGCCACCGCATGCTTTGACAGTTTCGGCGGGCTTGCGCATCTTGCGCGAGCGCTCGGCGACAGCGTGCCAATCATCGAGCTGTGCCGGGGCAATCTTGCGATCGCGGTCGAAGTGGAAATCGACTCCCTTCTTCGATTGCGGGCCCCAGTAATTGACCTTGCCGAGGTCATAGAATTTACGTTGGAAACCCGCCTTGAGGAATGCTTTAAGGCATCCCAAGAGATAGCGCCGTCGGAAGCCCGTGCCGCGCCAGGGATAGTTGAAGAGCGCCTTTCGCATGTAGAATCGTCGGTTATTGTTCATTACACGATCGAGTAGTTCGCTCCGATCCATTGCTTCGGGCTTAATAATCGGTGTAACGAAATTGTATTTGTCAAAGTCGAAGATCTCGACCTTTTCACCCAGCTCCTGAAACAGATTGGAGAATGGCCACGGCGTGTACATCGCCCAATTGGCGAGATCGGGCTGCCATTCCTGCGCCATGCGGTAGGTTTCTTCGAGAGTCTCTGCCGTTTCGTTCTCGAGCCCGACAATGAACTGGGCCTCGACGAAAATATCAGCTTCGCGCAACAGCCTGATCGCTTTTTTGTTATGCTCGACTTTTGTCTCTTTGTTGAAACGATCAAGCTTGAGCTGGGCTGCCGCCTCTGTTCCAAGCGAGACGTGCACAAGCCCTGCCTCGCGGTAAAGCGCTAGAAATTTCTCATCGCGAAGAATATCGGTAACCCTGGTATTAATTCCCCACTTGACTTTGTCTGGCAAGCCGCGCGCGATCATCTCCTCACAGAATTGAATGAACTTCTTGCGGTTGATGGTCGGTTCTTCATCGGCCAGGATGAAGAACCCAACATCGTGATCGCGAACGAACGCCTCGATTTCGTCGACCACCTTCTTGGGATCACGGATCCGGTAGTCGCGCCAGAACTTCCACTGCGAACAGAAGGAGCAGGTGAAGGGGCAGCCGC
>CAYPOV010000004.1:0-33517 GCA_964412385.1 uncultured Geminicoccaceae bacterium | reverse complement strand
AGTAGTCCGCCTTCCTCCTCCCTCTGCCGCATACGATGGCCTCAGGATGCGTCGTTGTACTGCCGCCGAGTTTTCGCGGCTTGTTTGGAGAAGCGGCTCTCTATTCCTCTCCTGAAGATGTCGTTCGTCTAATCCGGTCTGTTCACGCCGACCGTGATTCTTACCTCGAGCAGAGTAGCAAAGCGGTTGGCCTTTCGCGTCAGAGATTCGGCCGGGATGCTCACATTCTTCGGTTGCAGGATTTGGGCCTATGGCCGAGGCAACAACGGCCCAAATCCTGCGTCCCCTCGTTGCCAAGGCCAAGAACCGTCCTGTTCATGACGTCAAACGGGATCGGTCTCGGCCATCTGACCCGCTTGATGGCGATTGCGCGCCGCCTACGGAGCCCCTTTCGGCCCGTCTTTGTCACGCTTTCGCAAGCCATGCCGGTGGTTGAGGAAGAGGCAGGGTTTCTTGCCGAGTTTCTGCCATTCCACAGCTATCTCGAGGTGCCGAGCGATGAATGGAACAAACAGCTTCGAGCGGATCTCCTTGAAATTCTCGCATTCCATTCGCCCAGCGTGCTCGTATTTGATGGCAACATGCCCTACCAGGGCTTGATCGATGCCCTCAATCTCACGCCTGATGTGCTGCCTGTATGGGTCCGGCGAGGCTTCTGGCGCCACGGATCCAATGACGCGGCGCTCAAGAGGCAAGGCCAATTCCATATGATCCTCGAACCCGCGGATATCGCAGGTGCGATCGATGACGGGCCTACACGATCGAATCGAGAGCGGACACGCGATGTGCCGCCTATCCGCTACCTCGACAACGAAGAATTTTTACCGAAATCTGAGGCCATCGCCGCTCTCGATCTCGACAATGGCAAGATGCGGGTGGTCATTCAGCTTGGAAGCGGGAACAATTTCGATATCTCGGCAGCAATTGCCATTCTCGGAGAGGAAGCCGAACGAAACCATGCAACTGAATTCGTTCTTATCGAATCGCCCATTCAAGACGAGCCGATTGTGAAACCGAAATCCTTTGTCACGAGAACGGTCTATCCATTAACACGCTACTTGCTGGCGTTTGACGCCGCGATTAGCGCTGTCGGCTATAATAGTTTTCATGAACTTCTCCTTGGAGGATGTCCGACTCTGTTTCTTCCCAATGAGCATCCCTCGATGGATGATCAATTGCGCCGCGCTCAGTATGCACAGAGTGCCGGACTCGCGCTTGTGGCGCGTCATAGCGACCCCTACGACATCAAGCGCAAGCTCAGACAACTCCTGGAGCCATCATTCCAGAGCATGACGCGAGATCGACTCAAAAGGCTTGATCGGACGAACGGTGCATTCGAGGCAGCACAAACGATTGGCGAACTCGCCTTGATGGTACGTGCCGATACTCCGACATGATAAGCATTCGATCATTTGACGTCATCTATCTGTCTTACGACGAGCCTTTTGCCGAGGCCTATTTCGCGGATCTCCAAGGAAAATGCCCCAAAGCCAAGCATGTCTGCGGTGTTAAGGGGCTCGATGCAGGTTATCGCGCAACAGCGGAAGCGGCTGGTTCGGATTTCTTTATTACGATTGATGGGGACTCGATCGTCGATCCGGCATTTTTCGAGCTGCATGTCGATCCTCGCATGCTAGGATCGAAAACCGTCATGACCTGGCCGGGCCGAAGCGCTGTCCATGGGCTGACCTATGGTAACGGTGCCATCAAACTCTGGCCTCGCGTACTAGTCCGGGAGATGCAGCCGCGGCAGGTTACGAGTGCAGTGGATCTTCGATACAATGTGACCATGCGTTCGCATGACCTACCTTTTCATCTCGATCGACTTGTACCTTTCTCTACCAGCCATCACAATGGAACGCCGAGACACGCGTTCCGCGCTGCCTTTCGCGAAGGCGTCCGCCTCACTTTGCGGGACGGGCGCTCTGTTCTCAGGGCCGAGGGGGTTGTGGGAATGGACGCCGAGAACCGAAAGCGGTTGTTGACTTGGTGCACTATTGGTCGCGACGTGCCCAATGGCGCATTCAGTCTTTTCGCCGCGCGATTAGGAGCGTGGCTGGCGGCGAGTGATCAACTCGATATTCGATCCATCAACGATTACGATTGGTTCGAGAATTACTGGACCAAACAGATAGAGGCTAGACTTACTTCTGTTGATCGAGAAACGAGTGCTAAGAGTCCGCCCTATTCTTCGGATCTTCTGGAAAAGATGATTTGTGATCTGGGTGAACAACTTCGGGCGGCATTCGGATTGAGAATTGTCGAACTCGATGGTCCCGCGAGCCAAGCGTTCAAATCGCAGAGGCACGCTTTGCAACCTGATCCGATCGATCGTCACGGCTTGATGTGGCGCGAAGGTTGGGGCGTTCAGCAGGACGGCCAGGAAGCAGGCGACCTCTTCGAGGTTGGGGCGCTCGCAGGAGTGAGCAATGCCATGGTCAACCTAGCACGTGCCTTGCGCACGGGAGAGCTTGGCAAGACCGACTATCTGAGATCGGTCGAACTTCTCAAAGAAGCGCGCGTCTTGGGCAATCTATTCGCTGAGGATCGGATCATCGAACTCCAGCATGCGGGTTTTGGGTGGGGGATAGGCCGCGAGTCTAGAACCGCTTCACCAAGCGACTGATCATGATCCCCATCTCAAGCCTCGATGTTTTTTATCTGTCCTATGACGAACCGCAGGCGGATGATTTCTTCAAAGACCTTCGAAAAAAAATACCGAACGCACGAAGAATTCATGGCGTCAAGGGATTCGACGCGGCACACAAGACAGCCGCCCGCCTCTCCAGAGGTCGGCATTTTGTTACAGTTGATGCAGACAATATTATTGACGCCGCCTGGCCAAATTTAACGATTGACCCTGATTGGCTGCAGGATCGGACAATTACTTCTTGGCCCGCAAAAAATGCGGTGAATGGTGTTATCTATGGCAATGGTGCGATCAAAATCTGGCCAAAATACTTTGTTCTGACCATGCGCACGCATGAAATAGCCCCTACGTCTGCCAATCGAGAGGGTTACTATGATTTCATCTATAACACTGATCTTGATCGCACTGAGGGGCCGTTTCACATCGACTTGCCAACACCGATGTCGACGGTGCATGCGAACGCGACACCCGAGCAGGCATTTCGAGCGGGGTTTCGCGCAGCCTCACGGCTGACACTCGTCAATGGCGTCCCATGTCTCAAAGCGAACGCGCCATTTGCGATGTGGCCCCACGGGCTACACCGATTGCTGATCTGGCTCAACGTAGGAGCGGATGCAAGGAATGGCCTATGGATGATTTACGGTGCGAGACTTGGCGCCCTTAGAGTAGGGACTGGAGAGCTCGATCCAATTCTTATTAATGATCTCGATGGATTTAGCACATATTGGCAAAAAGAAGTAAAACCGTCATTCGTTCCCAAAGATTGTACAAAATCACTCTTGGCTGAAATTGAAAAAATAGGCAATATAATCAAAAAACACAGTGGACTAAATGTTACTATGCTTGCTCCGCGAGATAGCGTGATATTCAAAAATAATTATCATCCGCCAGATTTGAGCAATAGAGATCGCTTCGGCAACATGCGACTTCGAGGCGCGGGAGTCGAGGCCAACGAACCTGATGCACTGTTACAGTTCCAGGCAGTCGCAGAAACCGGCGACGCCAATGCTATGCAAAACTATGGACGATTGCTGGATGTCGGCAGGAACGTTCCGCACGACTATCGTCGTTCCGCAGAAGTCATGAGAGAAGCCGCGTCGATGGGTAATGCCTTCGCGATCTACCGATTGGCGCGCATGCATCGGCAGGGATATGCCTTGGGCGTTCCAAAAGACCCGGCACGGGCGCTCGAGCTTTTTGAAAGAGCCGCCGATTTGGGCCTCCTTGCTGCAGCGGAGGCAGCAGCGGAGATGCACGCAAACGGCGAGGCGCCTACGAGTGATCCGGAAATGGCTTTGTTTTATGCCACAGTCGCTTTTCATCATGATCCGACACATCGAAAGCGTGTTATCAATTCTCGCTTGAATCTCTCGGATACCTCAACGACGGGAGGGTCTTGATGGGAACGCGCGTCGGCGACTTGTCCTTTGTGTTTCTGAGCTATGACGAACCCAATGCCGACCGACATTGGGAAGAACTTCACGCCGTCGTGCCCCATGCCCAAAGGATCCACGGCGTTAAGGGCATCAATTCAGCTTATCGCGCCGCAGCTGAAGCGGCCGAGACAGAGCGGTTCCTGACCATCGATGGCGATTGTGTCATCGACCCGTGGTTCGTCGATCACTACGTCGATGACGACAAGATCAACAGCCGATCGGTGATTTGCTGGCCCGCACGCAATGACGTCAACGGCCTCACTTATGGCAATGGCGGGCCAAAATGCTGGACGCGTTCCATGTTGCGCGCAAATACCGATCCCGACCACGCCCATTACGATCATGTCGGCATGTTCGGTTTTCTCAATGAGCCTCGCGTCATGGCCACCGTACACCCGAATGGTTCCGCATTGCATGCCATGCGAAGTGGCTATCGAGAGGGTGTGCGACTAAGCAGTATCGGCGACAAACCTTCCGGATTGACCTCATTTGTCAGCGCCCTTCCACCCAACACAAGGCGGCGGCTGACGATTTGGTGCATGCTGGGCGCGGATGTTTCGTTCGGCAGATGGTGCATTTATGGTGCGCGACTCGGTTGTCACGACGCACAAAGCGGCACTTTCGATCGCTTGCTTATGGCGGACTATGATCGATTTGGCGAATTTTTCGACCAACATACCCAAGATTGGAGCCTCGAGTCCGAGAGTGCCGAACTCTCCGATCCCCTGCTCATGCTTGGCGATCACTTGCGATCGTACGGCCTCGACATTGTTGAGCTCGATCCGGATCAGAGCGCACTCTTCAAAGAGCTCTACACAAGCGATATTGAAGTATCGCGGTTCGACATTTTGGGACAAGCCTATCTCCAGAGCGGCTCGATGCCAGTCCGCCCGGAGAAGGCTTTCCTCAATTTCTACGCGGGATCTCTGCTCAATTCGAGCAATGCCATGAATAATTTGGCGCGTTGCTACCGCGATGGGCTTGGTGTGGGCAGGGATAAGGCGCAGGCCATGAACTGGGTCCTGAATGCTGCAGCCCTCGGGAACGAATTCGCGCTTTTGAGGCTGGGTCGCTCTCAAGCCGAGGGCCGGGACCTGCCCTTTGATCCAAAGGCCGCGGCCTATTGGTTTCAACGCGCGGTCGAAGCAGGTAGCCGAGAGGCTGCAGCAGAGTTGGAAAGCCTTCTCGAGCGTTATCCCGAAGCGAGGGCTCCCATTGTTGACGATATCATGAGCGCCGGTCAGGATGCCCCCCAAGACGATCAATTGGGTCAGGGGGCACTGAGGCCACATGAAGATAAAGAAGATTGAATCATTCGCAATCCGAATTCCTCGGGATGTGGATGTCCTGGCTGGCCAGGAAAGCCGCCAGGTCACCGATTATGGTGATTATTTTATCGATAAGGCTTTTTTCACCTCGATCTATGCCAAACACCTCGAGACCGCGATCGTGCGCGTCGAGACCGATACCGGCATTATTGGTTGGGGCGAGAGTTTCGCACCTGTAGGCGCTCGTCCTACGGCACAGATCGTTGAGGATCTGGTTGCCTACTTTTATCTCAACCAAGATCCTTTTGACGTCGAATATCTCTGGTACCGCGCTTACAGCGCCATGCGCGAGCGTGGTCATGCTACCGGTTTTTATATCGACGCACTCTCAGGGGTTGATCAGTGCCTTTACGACATTATCGGCAAAGCGATCGACAAGCCTGCTGCGAAGGTTTTGGGCGGACGATGCCGTGACAAAATCCGCCTCTATGCGGGTTTCGGCGGGACCGATCCCGAGACAATGTCAAAGCGTGCAGGGAAGCTTGCTAAAATCGGCTACACGGCCGTCAAATTGCATCTCCGCGTCTCGAATCCCGAGATTGTCGAGATCGTCAAAGCGGTTCGAAGTGCTGTCGGTCCCAATGTCGAGATCTTGGTTGATGTCCATACGACACGTGACGTTTCCGAAGCGATCCTTCTTGGAAAGCAATTGGAGGCACATAACGTCCGTTGGCTCGAAAGCCCGACCGGCCCTGAAGACATCGACGGGCAGGCGGAGATCGCCCGCGCACTCGATCTGCAAATTGCCACCGCCGAGTGGGTAAGGACCGCTTATGACTGGCGTTGGTGGCTTCAAAAACGGGCAGTCGATTGTGCCATGCCGGATATTGGCCGGACCGGGCTGACCGAAGGCCGGCGGATTGCGCATCTTTGTGATGTCTACAACACGCCGATCGCACCGCATGTCGGACCCGGCGGCATTCTTTCGATTGCCTCGGGTATCCAGCTTTCATCGACCATGCCGAAGTTCCAATGCTTCGAGCACAGCCATGAAGGCCACGCCACGAAGGCCGCGATTGCCAGCGAATTCCCGAAGCCGGTCGAAGGCTACTTTATCCTCGATGACAAACCGGGCCTCGGCGTGACAGTTGACGAAAACAAACTCGCCGAATTCACGGTGAGCTGATAGGTTATCTGACAAGAACGCACCAACAGGGAGCCAAGAATGAACAGCGAACCGTTTCGACCCAGTTTATTGAGGCCGACGCCGATAGCCATTCTCGTTGGGGGCCTGTTGGCCTTTCCGCAGGCTTGGGCGCAAGACTATGATCAAGCCCCGATATTCGACCCCCTCGTCGAATCAGGTGAGTTGCCACCTGTCGAACAGCGCCTGCCTGCCGATCCTTATGTCGAAGATGTCGAGGAACGGGTTGGTGATTACGGCGGGACCTGGCGCCGCGCGATCCGCGGTGGCGGCGACCAGCACAATATGGTCCGCACGATCGGCTATCATAATCTTGTCCGCTGGAGCCGCGATTGGTCGGAAGTTCAACCGCACATCGCCAAGGATGTGCAAGTCAACGACGACTCCACCGAGTTCACGTTTACCTTGCGTGAGGGTATGAAATGGTCGGATGGCACGCCATTCACCGCCGACGACATCATGTTTTGGTATGAGGACGTTCTGACCAATCCGGAGCTCACGCCGGGCATCGATCCGCTATGGACGGTGGGTGGCGAGCCGGTCGTTGTCGAGAAGGTCGACGATGAGACAGTCGTCTTCAAATTTACGAAGCCCTACGCAACGTTTCTCGATCGTATCGCCTATGGCTTTGGCGCCCCACCGACGCTCTACCCTCGGCACTACCTAGAGCAATTCCACAAGGACTATAATCCAGACATCCAAACGCTGATCGACGAAACCGACGGCGTTGATGATTGGGTTGGGCTCTTCAACAGCAAGATCGGACCAACCTGGACCAAGACTTACTGGCAAAACCCCGAGCTACCCACGCTGCACGGGTGGCGCTTGACCAATGCCTATGGCGAGGCACAGCGCATTATCGCCGAGCGCAACCCCTACTATTGGAAGGTCGATCCCGAGGGCAACCAACTACCTTACATTGACCGCGTCGTTTACGACCAAGTCGAAGACAATGAAGTTATTCTCCTCAAAGCGCTCAATGGCGAGATCGATTATCAGCTCCGCCACATCAATAACCCGACCAACAAGGCGGTACTTTTTGATAACCAGGAGGTTGGCGACTACAGATTTTTCGACGTTCAAAGTTCCTCTGCCAATCAGCCGACTGTTTACCTCAATCTCTCGCACCCTGATCCCGTCAAACGCGAGATCTTCAACAACAAGGATTTTCGCATTGGCCTCAGTCATGCGATCGATCGCGAAGAGATCCTTGACCTTGTCTATTTCGGACAGGGCGAGACAAGTCAGGCCGCACCACGTCCAGAGTCACCTTTCTACGTCGAGCGCTTGGCCAAGCAATTCACCGAATTTGACCCGGATTTGGCCAACGAGCATCTCGACATGGCGGGATACGACCAACTGGACAGCGACGGGTACCGGCTAGGGCCTGACGGCGAGCCGATTTCCTTCGTGATCCTCACCTATGACGGCGGTGGCCGTGCCGAAACCATGGAGCTCATTCAGCAATATTGGCAGGATGTTGGGATCAATGCGCAGTTTCGCCCGGTCGATCGTGCCTTCATGATGACCACCCTGATCGGCAATGAGCATGATGGCTACATCTGGGACTCACCAGGTGGTTTGAGCGACTCGATTACGGACCCGCGGGGCTTTCTTCCGTTCAACAAGACGGTCATCCATATTGCTCCGCTTTGGGCTGAATGGGTGATGAACCCGGAAACGGGCGAGGAACCGCCCGCAGAAATTGTCGAGCAGGTCGAACTTTACCGCACCATCGATTCGATCAGTGATCCTCAACAGAGGATCGACACGATGAAGCAGGTCCTCGAGATGTCCGCGGATCAATTCTATTCGATAGGCATCCGCCAGCCACCGAGTGGGTTCGGGATCGCGCGCAACAACATTAAGAACATTATTGATCCGCTCCCACTGTCAGGGCCGTTATGGCATCCGTCGCCCAATACGGTTCAGTTCTTTTTTGAAGGTGGAGAGGGCAACGAGTAGGCATCAGGGCTCGGCGCCGAAGCGCACTGGGCCCTCACCGAGGATTGGCTGATGGGCGGCTTCATCTTGCGGCGTGTGCTGTATATGATCCCGACCATTTTTCTCATCTCAGTGATTTCGTTCGCCATCATTCAGCTCCCGCCGGGTGACTACCTAAGCTCGCTCATGGCAGAACTTGCGTCATCGGGCGAGACAATGGACAGTACCGCCGTTGCGGCCATGAGGGAGCGGTACGGCCTCGATCGTCCGATCTATGTACAATATTGGAAATGGATTGAAGGCATCATTTCCCGCGGAGATTTTGGCCAGTCTTTTGAGTGGAACAGACCTGTTGGAGAAATGATATGGGAACGGCTTGGCCTTACCTTCGCCGTCTCGTTTTCAACTCTGTTGCTTATCTGGGGGGTCTCTATTCCAATAGGCATTTACTCGGCAGTACGCCAATATTCGCTTGGTGACTACCTTTTCACCTTTATCGGATTTGTCGGTCTCGCGATCCCGAACTTCCTTTTGGCGCTGGTGCTGATGTATGTTTCCTTCAAGTATTTCGGCCAAAGCGTTGGCGGGCTCTTCTCACCTGAATATATCGAGGCACCTTGGAGCATTGCCAAATTCTGGGATATGCTCACCCATCTTTGGGTCCCCGTCATTGTCATCGGCACGGCCGGCATGGCGGCACTGATCCGGATCATGCGCGCCAATCTCTTAGACGAGCTCTATAAGCCTTACGTGGTGACATGCCGTGCCAAGGGCATGCCGGAATGGCGTCTCATTCTGGAGTATCCGGTCCGAGTGGCACTCAATCCGTTCGTCTCCACGATTGGCTGGATCTTGCCGACGTTGGTTTCGGGCGCCGTTATTGTCGCCGTGGTCTTGAGCCTGCCGACTACCGGACCGCTATTGCTCAAGGCGTTGATTGCGCAGGACATGTATCTTGCGGGAACAATGATCATGATGCTCAGCATCCTCACGGTCATAGGCACGCTGATCTCCGACATTCTTCTCGCCTGGCTCGATCCGCGGATTCGCTATCAGTGAGCACCGATGGCGCAACCGCTTCAGGTCTCGAGCAAGGCGAGACCTCAGGGAACAGAATTGAGGTTGCCGGCCAATGGCGCCTTATTTGGTTGCGGTTTCGAAAGCACAAGCTCGCCATGGCGAGCTTGATCGTTGTCTCCCTTATCTACCTGATCGCCTTATTCGCCGAGTTCTTGGCACCCTTCGATCCAGGGGAAACCAGCCGGCGCCATACTTATGGGCCACCGCAAGCACTCCATTTTTTTGTTGAGGATGAAGACGGGAGAAGCCGGTTCTTACCCCATGTCTATGGCTTCAACTCGAAGATCGATCCCGTCGCTCTTCGCCGCGACTATGTGATCGATAAGAGCAAGGTCATCCCTGTCGGATTTTTCGTGAAATCCGAGCCCTATAAGCTTGCGGGCATCATTCCGATGTCGGTCAAACTAATCGGGCCAACCAAACCGCGCGATCGCTTCTATCTGCTCGGTGCCGATCGGCTAGGTCGTGATCTCTTAAGCCGCCTCATTTACGGCACAAGAATCTCGATGTCGATCGGGCTCGTCGGTGTTGCCATAAGCTTGGTGCTGGGCGTGTTATTGGGAGGAGTTTCAGGCTATTATGGCGGTTGGATTGACAATATCATCCAGCGGCTCATCGAACTCTTGCGCTCGATCCCCACGATTCCTCTATGGATGGGATTTGCAGCGGCAATCCCGCTCACATGGAGCCCGCTCACGGTCTATTTCATTATCACGATTATCCTTTCGCTCATCGGTTGGACGAGCCTGGCGCGGGAAGTCCGCGGTAAATTCCTGGCGTTGAAGCACGAAGATTTCGTTACCGCAGCACGACTCGACGGGCTATCCGAGCTCAGTATTATCTGGGGGCATATGGTCCCATCCTTCACGAGCCACATTATTGCCTCCGTCACCTTGGCCATTCCGCTGATGATCCTATCCGAGACCGCATTGAGCTTTTTGGGGATCGGATTAAGGCCTCCGGTCGTGAGTTGGGGTGTCTTACTGCAAGAAGCACAAAATATCCGTGCGGTGGCGACGGCTCCCTGGCTATTTTGGCCTGGCGCTGCGGTGGTTGTTGCCGTGCTCTCGCTCAATTTCCTGGGCGACGGCCTGCGTGATGCGGCAGATCCTTATGGCCGTTGAGATGACCAACGACCCGCTGATCGAGATCGAGGATCTCCACACTTATTTCGAGACGGATGAAGGATTGGTCAAAGCCATCGAGGGAGTTTCCTTCGATGTGCCGCGCGGCAGGACACTATGCGTCGTCGGCGAGTCCGGTTGCGGCAAATCGGTCACGGGTCGCTCGATCCTGCAAATTGTCGACCGGCCAGGCAAGATCGTCAATGGCTCGATTCGCTATTATCCCGCGCCGGGACAAGCCATCGACATTACGGAGTTGTCGCCCCACGGCAGCCAGATGCGCGCCATTCGTGGGGGGCAGATCGGCGTGATCTTACAAGCGCCGATGCCCTCGTTGGGCCCCTTCCACCCTATCGGCAAGCAGATCGGTGAGACAATCGAGATGCACCTCGGTTTGTCTAAGAGCGAGGCGCGGGCACGTACCGTTGAGATCTTAAACCTGGTCGGGATCCCGGACGCGAAGGCACGCCTTGATGCCTATCCCTTCCAGCTTTCGGGTGGCATGCGGCAGCGCGCCATGATAGCGCTTGCTCTCTCTTGCCAGCCGAAACTCCTGATCGCCGACGAGCCCACCACTGCACTCGATGTCACCACGCAAGCCGTCATTCTCGATCTCATCCGAGACCTGCAGCATGAGCTTGGCATGGCCGTGATGTTCATTACTCATGATTTGGGTGTGGTCGCCGAAATCGCTGACGAAGTCGCCGTCATGTATTTGGGCCAAATCGTGGAACGCGCCTCGGTCGACCAGATATTTGACGAACCGAGACATCCATACACCCAGGCATTGCTGCGATCGATCCCGCGCCTTGGTGGGTCAAGAGAAGCTCTTTCGGCCATACGCGGCATGGTTCCGCATCCCTTAAGACGGCCATCCGGTTGCAGATTCCATCCGCGCTGTGACGCTTTCATGTCGGGCCGGTGTGACCAGATCAAACCGGAACCGGTGCTCGTCGGAGCGGGCCATACAGCACGCTGCCTTCTCTATGATCATCAAGCCGTGGCTGCATGAGCACTCACGAGTTACCCCTTCTCGAGGTCAAGAACCTCGCCATGCGTTTTCCCATTCAAAAAGGAATTCTCAGACGCACGGTCGGTCACGTGCATGCGGTCAACGATATCAGCTTTGATGTTCGTAACGGTGAAACCTTCGGCATTGTCGGCGAATCAGGATGCGGCAAGACGACAACGGGGCGATGTATTACCCGCATTCTCGAGCCGACGGAGGGGGCGATTCACTATCGCCACAATAGTGGCCAAACAACCGATCTTGCACAGGCCGACCGCGCGGCATTGAAGAAGCTTCGCCGCGACATTCGCATGATTTTTCAAGACCCCCACTCTTCTCTCAATCCGCGGCTGCCCGTTGTCGAAATCGTCGGCCAGTGCCTCCGCGCCAATGGCATTGCCAAGGGTTCGGAGCTAGAGGACAGAGTGGCCATGCTGCTCAGGCAAGTTGGACTGAGGCCCGAATACATGCGCCGCTACCCTCACGCCTTCAGCGGCGGCGAGCGACAACGGATCGGCATTGCGCGAGCTATAGCATTGAACCCACGTCTCGTGGTCGCCGACGAAGCCGTCTCCGCACTGGATGTGTCGGTTCAGGCGCAGACCCTCAATCTTCTCAACGAACTCAAGGCGCGATTGGGACTTACCTATATTTTCATCGCTCACGATCTTTCAGTCGTCGAGTATGTCTGCGATCGTATCGCCGTCATGTATGTCGGCAAAATCGTCGAGCTGTCGGATCGCGACAGCCTCTACAGACAGCCTAAACACCCTTACACCGAAGCGCTGATGTCGGCCGTGCCGGTCCCCGACCCCAACTTACGTCGAAAGCGCCAGCGCATTCGGTTGGCGGGCGAAGTCGCGGATCCGGCCAGTCCACCCAAGGGCTGCTTCTTTCATCCACGTTGCCGGTACGTCGAGGAACGTTGCCGCATCGAGCAACCTGCATTGCGGGAGATTGGCAACGGGCGACGTGTTGCCTGCCACTTTGCCGATGAACTGGAACTCAATGGCGCAATTGCCGGAACAGCATAAAGGGAGAGCGTGATGACCGACAAACAGCCCAATATTCTTTGGTTTTGCACCGATCAGCAGCGTTTCGATACCATCGGCGCACTCGGCAATCCCTATGTGAGCACGCCGACCATCGACCGCTTGTGCGCCGAGGGGACGGCCTTTACGCACGCCTATTGCCAGGCACCGATCTGCACCCCGAGCCGTGCAAGCTTCTTATCCGGAATGTATCCGAGCTCGATCCATGTGAACCGAAACGGCAATGATCGATTTCCAGATGACGTCACACTCGTCACCAAAATGCTTGCCAACGCCGGTTACAATTGTGGGAACATTGGCAAGCTGCATCTCGCGGGCGCCTATAGGCGGATCGAACCGAGGACCGACGATGGCTATGGTGTTTTCCTCTACAGCCACGCGCCGAGGGACAATTGGCCGGTCGGACACGCCTACGCCGATTGGGTGCGCAGCAAGGGCGAGATCCTCGGTGAACTCGTCAAGGATATCAATGGCGTGCCGGAAGAGCTGCATCAGACGACTTGGTGCGCCGAGATGGCGATTGATTTCATCGAAGCCAACAAAGACCAGCCATGGCTTCTATCGGTGAATGTCTATGACCCTCACCCGCCATTCAATCCTCCCAAGCGTTACCGCGACATGTTCGATCCGGCAGCGATGCCTGGCCCCTATTACAAGCCCACCGATCTCGAGCAGCAAGAGATCCTGGCGCCTGTCGACTTTCAATCCAAGGTGCGTGATCCTTCGGCACTGGATATCACCCATCCCATCCTGGCCAAGGGCCATGGAGAGGCCGCGTTTGACAGTGACAGCGGTGGTTCGCGCGATGCCAAGACCCTTCAGGCCGCTTACTACGCCATGATCAAGCTGATCGACGATCAGCTGGAGCGCGTGCTCGACTGTCTGGAAGCGACTGGACAGGACCGTGATACGATCGTCATTTTCACCAGCGATCACGGCGAAATGTTGGGTGACCATGGACTCATCCAGAAAGGGTGCCGCTTTTACGAAGGATTGGTGCGCGTTCCGCTTATCTGGCGGTGGAAGGGGCATATCGAAGAAGGAATCGTGAGCGATGCACTTGTCGAACTCCTCGACAAGACCCCAACAATCCTTGATTACGCGCGCTTGGAAGTTCCTGGGCGAATGCACGGGATGAGCCTGCGCCCGATCTTGGAGGGCAAGAGCAATCCTCACCATCACCGGGATTTTGTTCGCTCAGAATACTATGACGCCCTTGACATGCCCGAGGGCTCGCTGGCCACCATGTACCGCGATCGTCGCTATAAGATCGTCAACTATCACCAACATCAATTCGGCGAGCTCTATGACCTCGAGAATGATCCTTGGGAATTCAACAATCTTTGGGACGCTCCTGAACTCCAGAGCTTGAAACTCGAACTGATCAAGGCAAGCTTTGACGCGAGCATGAAGGTCATTGACAAGGGCTCGCCGCGCATCGGCCCGATGTAAGTCCAAAACCGGCGATCGACACGGCACGGAGAAACAGGATCCAGATCATTATCCGCCCGTCTGCCGAGGCTGTCACCGACTTGGTTGCAAGTCTGGTTGCGCGACGCATCGAGGCCAAACCCGATATGGTTTTGGGTCTTGCCACGGGCCGTACCATGATACCGCTGTACCAACGGCTCATTGGCATCATTCGTGATCAAAAACTCTCTTTGAAGAGGTGCCGCACATTCAACCTCGACGAATATGTCGGCCTCAATCCCACCGATCCATCATCATATCACTACTATATGCAGGAGCATTTTTTTCGGCATGTCGATCTTGCACCCGAAAACAGCCATTTCCTGGACGGGTGCGCGTTAGATCTGGATGCGGAAGCGAAACGCTACGAAGAGCTCATCACCAGTGTCGGCGGCATTGATCTTCAATTGCTAGGTATCGGCCACTCGGGGCACATAGGATTCAATGAGCCCTTGTCTTCGTTGGGTTCACGGACCCGTCCCAAATTCCTGTCGCCCCAAACCCGACATCAAAATCGTGTCGATTTCGGCGAGACTACCGATGATGTGCCCGAACAATCGTTGACGATGGGTGTAGCAACAATCCTGGACGCTCAAGAGATTATTTTGCTAGCGACCGGGTCCGCCAAAGCCGAGATCCTGGCAAAAGCGATGGAAGGACCCATCACATCAATGATTACAGCGTCGGCGCTTCAAACGCACGCGAACTGCAAAGTGATTATCGATGAAGATTGTGCCCACAGCTTAACAATGCGAAACTATATCGAATTTGTACTCGAACGAGACCCGAATTGGGCATCTTATTTCTTGAAATAGAACATCAAACTTTCCTGACCGCATGACACATAGCCGACTCAGAGATTAAATATTCTCAATTATACATGATGAGTTAGCTCCATCCTCGAACTCAATCATTCTTCTTAAACACATGCGATATCTGCATTTTTTGGATATTCTTTGTCAATCATGTTAGTGATATCATGCAAGTCCCCAGCGGCGCATGACCAGAGGTTGCGCTTGACGCGCACAGAGTACGTCATTACGGCTGCCCGTCACAATTCTGCCATACAACCTTGGCGATCACCCATCCTTGTCTTTGAGGCAAACGAAATGGCTCATCGTGTCCCTTCATCCGCGAGAGATAATGCAGGTTCTGTGACAGCAGAAGAAGACTCAAGTGAACATCCTTCCATCGCTTCGGATGTTATTTCTTCTCAACCTCTCGTCAAGATCGGAGGCCTCCAGGCACGTGACCGACTCGCTCTGAAGCGCCGGCGTATTTCAACTACTGAGCGACTTTTGACAAGTGCTGGGAACGCAGAAAAGCGCTCGCAGCTCGCCCAAAGCACAGGCATCGCGCCAGACACGTTGTTGTCACTTGTTCAACGAGCCGACTTGTCACGCATCAAGGGTATTGGGACCGCGTTCACATACTTGCTGGCCCAAATCGGCATTGTCAACGTTCAAGGCCTTGCCCAGGCCGAGCCGGGCAAACTCAGAGAACAGCTCCACGCGGTGAATCAGCAGGAGCAAATTCTCCGACGCGCTCCAACGTTGGAGGAAGTCGAGAGTTGGGTCTCTCTGGCAAGGCGAATCGAGAAGCTTGTGACCTATTAGAACCAGTTCCGCAATGGCTAACCCCTCGTCCGGCCGCTCCAAGCGTCTGTAATCGGCCTGTCCTTTGACAAACCTTGTGGCCCCGTCACGGTGAAAGCTCCTTCAAGCCTAGCCTAGGCCATTGACGTGATCGCATCATTGGGCTCCTCTCTCGGCGAGATTTGAGGGAGTGGTGCCATGGATGATCTGAGGCTCGCCAATGACAACGATCCGTTAGAGACCAATGAATGGCTCGATGCTATCGATTCGGTTCTCGAATTCGAGGGCAAAGAGCGCGCAGTCTATCTGCTCGAGCGAACCATTGATCGTGCTCATGAACACGGCGCGGATTTACCGTTTGCTGCGGGAACGCCATACCTCAACACAATCCCGGTCGAGCTGCAGCCCGACTATCCGGGCGACCTTGAGCTCGAGTGGAAAATTCGCTGCTACACACGTTGGAACGCCATGGCAATGGTGCTCCGAGCCAACAAGGAAAGCTCCGAATTAGGGGGGCATATTGCCAGCTTCGCCTCGTCCGCAACGCTCTATGACGTAGGCCTCAATCATTTCTGGAAGGCACCGAGCCAAGATCATCCGGGCGATCTCATCTTTTTCCAGGGACATTCCGCACCAGGCATGTATGCGCGTGCCTTTCTTGAAGGACGTCTCAGCGAAGAACAGCTCTTGAAGTTTCGCCAGGAGACAGGTGGCGATGGCCTTAGCTCTTATCCTCATCCTTGGCTGATGCCGGATTTCTGGCAGTTCCCCACAGTTTCGATGGGGCTCGGTCCGCTCATGGCAATCTACCAAGCACGATTCATGAAGTATCTCGAGCATCGTGGCATTGCGCAAACGGATGGGCGCAAGGTGTGGGCTTTTCTCGGCGATGGCGAAATGGACGAGCCGGAAAGCATGGGCGCTATCGGTCTCGCATCACGTGAGCAACTCGACAATCTCGTATTCGTCGTCAACTGCAATCTCCAGCGTCTCGACGGACCGGTTCGCGGCAACGGCAAGATTATTCAAGAACTGGAGACTAGCTTCAGAGGTGCTGGCTGGAATGTCATTAAGGTCATCTGGGGCAGCCGATGGGATCCACTCCTTCAGAATGATCGCACAGGTTTGCTACGCAGGCGTATGGAAGAAGCCGTCGATGGTGAGTATCAGGCATTCAAGCGGAATGGCGGTGCCTACACGCGGGAAAACTTCTTCGGCAAGTATGATGAGCTCAAGAAACTCGTCGAGGACATGAGCGACGAACAAGTTTGGCAGCTCAACCGCGGCGGGCATGATACGCTCAAGATCTACGCCGCCTATAAACGTGCGGTCGAAACCAAAGGTCAGCCCACGGTCATCCTAGCCAAGACCGTCAAGGGCTACGGCATGGGAGAGGCTGGCGAGGGCCAGAATATCACGCACCAACAAAAGAAAATGGGCGAAGACGCGCTTCGTGCCTTTCGAGATCGCTTCAACATCCCGGTCTCCGATAAGAATTTGGAGAAAATTCCGTTTCTGCGATTTGAAGAGGATAGCAAAGAGCAGAAGTATCTGGTGGAGCGGCGCCAACAGCTTGGCGGATGTATCCCTCACCGAATCCACGACTCACCCAAGCTCGATGCTCCAGAACTCAAGGCCTTCGACGCTCTTTTGAAGGACAGTGGTGATCGTGAGATCTCGACAACAATGGCCTTTGTCCGATTTCTCAACACGGTTTGTCGCGACAAGAGCATCGGGAAGTTTGCCGTACCGATCGTTCCCGATGAGAGCCGGACCTTTGGTAGGGTAGGGATGTTCAGGCAGCTTGGAATCTATTCGCCCAAGGGACAGCTCTACAAGCCCGAGGATGCCGACCAACTCATGTATTACAAGGAAGATCAGCACGGTCAGGTTCTTCAGGAAGGCATCAACGAAGCGGGAGGACTCGCGGATTGGATCGCTTCCGCGACGTCTTACAGTGTCCATGGCCAACCCATGATCCCGTTCTTTATTTTCTATTCGATGTTCGGCTTCCAGCGCGTAGGGGATCTCTGCTGGGCCGCTGGCGATAGCCGTTCGCGCGGCTTTCTCCTGGGCGGGACTGCTGGGCGCACAACACTCAATGGCGAGGGACTTCAGCACGAGGACGGCCACAGCCATGTCCTCGCCCATTGCGTGCCGAACTGCGTGTCCTACGATCCGACATTTTCTTATGAAGTGGCCGTCATCCTTCAAGACGGCCTCAAGCGGATGATCGAGGAACAAGAAGACGTCTTCTACTACGTCACGCTAATGAACGAGAACTATCATCACCCTGCTTTGCCGAAAGGTGCTGAGGAAGGTATCAAGCGGGGCCTCTATCTCTTCAAGGATGGCGGACGAAACCGCGCCAAGGGCAAGCGGGTGCAACTTTTGGGTTCTGGCACAATATTCCGGGAAGTCATCGCAGCCGCAGATCTCTTGAAAAAAGATTGGGGCGTCATCGCCGACTTATGGGGGGCCACATCGTTCAATGAACTCGCTCGCGATGGTCACGAATGTACACGCTGGTCGATGCTCCATCCGGAAGAGGATCCGCAAGTTCCTTATGTGACCGAGTGTCTCGACGAACGAGAAGGCCCCGTTGTTGCGGCCACCGATTACATCCGGATCTTCGCAGATCAGATCAGGGCGTTTGTTCCAAGTCGCTACGTCGTCCTTGGGACGGATGGTGTCGGGCGGAGTTTTTTTCGCAATGCGTTGAGGCGGCACTTCGAGGTCGACCGGTACTACGTCACGATCGCAGCGCTCTCTGCACTCGCCCAAGACAAGGTTATACCAGCGAAAACTGTCGCCGAAGCGATTTCGAAGTATGAAATCGATCAGGATAAGGAATACTCCTTATTCGCGTGAACTCGAACACCATCGAAAAACTGACAAACTAAGGAGGTGAGATGAGCGCCAAAGAAGTGCTGGTACCCGACATCGGTGACTTCAACGACGTTGAAATCATCGAGGTTCACATCGCCTCGGGCGACACTCTTAAAGAAGAAGATCCGCTCATTACGCTTGAGAGCGACAAGGCCTCGATGGAAGTTCCTGCACCATTTCCGGGCACTGTGAGCGACGTGAAGGTCAAGGCCGGCGACCGTGTCTCGGAAGGAGACGTTATCGCCATGGTCGAAGCGGGCGAAGCATCGGCACCTGTCGAGCCTCCAGCACCGGACGGTCATCAGGAATCAGATGATGCTCCGATTTCCCCGCCAGAAGAAAAAGGCGAGCCGAGCCGTCCACCCGAACGATCGCGCGGCACCCTGCCCGACTTTAGCGATGTTCATGCGAGCCCAAGTGTGCGCCGCTTGGCGCGTGAACTCGAGATCGATCTAACGAAGATCAAAGGCTCAGGCGAGAAGGGGCGGATCACCAAGGACGACGTCAAAGCACAACTTGGCGGCGCCGCTGCTCCTGCAGGCATGCCTGCTGCCGGAGGGACAGGCATTCCGGAAATTCCGGCCGTCGATTTCTCGAAATTCGGTGAAATCGAAGAGCAACCGCTGTCACGCATCAAACGAGTTAGCGGCCCGCATCTTCACCGCGCTTGGCTCAACATTCCGGCCGTCACACATGGTGACGAAGCCGACATCACCGATCTCGACGCCTATCGCAAAGAGCTTGATACGGCCGCAAAAGAGCAAGGCTTTCGAATCACGTTGCTTTCGTTCCTGATGAAAGCGTCAGTCTCGACACTCAAAAAATTTCCGGAGTTCAACAGCTCTTTGAACCCAAACAAAGAGAACTTGATCTACAAAAAATACTTTCATCTCGGCATCGCCGTGGACACACCTGACGGGCTCGTCGTGCCGGTCATCCGTGATGTCGACCGCAAGGGGATCGATGACATCTCGAAGGAGCTTGGCGAAGTCTCCAAGAAAGCCCGCGACGGCAAGCTGCAGTCCGGAGATCTGCAAGGGGCGACATTCACCATCTCAAGCCTAGGTGGCATTGGCGGCACCGATTTCAGTCCAATCATCAACGCGCCTGAAGTTGCGATATTGGGTGTGGTCCGCTCAAAAATGGCGCCGATGTGGGACGGCCAACAATTCGTGCCAAGACTAATGTTGCCGCTCTATGTCACCTATGACCACCGAGTCATCGATGGGGCCCTAGCAGCGCGATTCATGCGTCATTTCTGCTATGTCCTCGAAGATACGCGCCGTCTCATTCTCTGAACCGAGGACCAAACCATGGCGACTGAGATCAAAGTCCCGGATATCGGTGACTTTCAAGATGTCGAGATCATCGAGGTCCTTGTCGAGGAGGGCCAGACAGTCAAAGCGGATGCCTCCTTGATTACACTCGAGCGCGACAAGGCCTCGATGGACATCCCCGCACCGGAAGGTGGCAAGATCACGGATCTGAAAGTCAAGATTGGTGATCGCGTGTCCGAGGGCGATGTGATCTTGATGCTCGAGACATCGGCTGGCAAAGACGACAAGACTACTTCAACCATGTCGACGCCAAAAGAAGAAAAACAGCCGGCAACACAAGCCAGGCGTTCGCCTTCGGGAAAAGGCGATATTCATGCCGAGGTCGTTGTCCTGGGAGCGGGGCCAGGAGGCTATACGGCTGCCTTTCGCGCGGCTGATCTCGGCTTGAAGACGGTCTTGATCGATTCGCGCGAAACTTTGGGCGGCGTTTGTCTCAATGTTGGCTGCATACCCTCTAAGGCGCTTCTCCATGCTGCCAAGGTTGTCGCCGAGGCACGGGAGATGGGCGAACATGGCCTGAAATTCGCCGCGCCGAAAATCGATCTCGACGATCTCCGCGGCTGGAAGGATGGTGTCGTCAAGAGGCTCGTCGGGGGGCTTGGCGGCATGGCCAAGCAGCGTAAGGTCGAATGGATCAGGGGCCGCGGTAGTTTCACGAACTCCAACATGATCGAGGTGGAACAAAGCGATGGCAAGACGAGCGAAATAAGCTTTGACAAGGCCATCATTGCGGCTGGGTCGGAACCGATCACGCTGCCGTTCGTGCCGAATGACGATCCTCGTGTCATGGACAGCACCGGAGCCCTCGATCTCGATGAGATCCCCAAACGATTTTTGCTCATTGGCGGTGGCATTATCGGGCTGGAGATGGCGAATGTCTACTCGGAGCTCGGTTCCGAAGTGACGGTCGTTGAGTTACTGGACCAACTGATGCCCGGTGCAGACAAGGATATCGTCCAGCCGCTCTTCCGCCGCGTGCAAGGTCTCTACAAGAACATCTATCTCAAGACCAAGGTCACGAACGTCGAAGCGATGAAGAGTGGCCTCAAAGTCAGTTTCGAAGGAGAAAGCGCACCCAAGACGGAAACTTTCGACCGTATCCTCGTGGCGGTCGGGCGTCGTCCCAATGGCCAATCAATTGGCGCCGACAACGCGGGCGTTGCTGTCGATGACAGCGGTTTCATCGCCGTTGATAAGCAGCAACGGACCAATGTCGACCACATATTCGCCATCGGCGATATCGTCGGCCAACCTATGCTTGCCCACAAAGCCACTCATGAGGGCAAAGTCGCCGCCGAAGTCTGTGCCGGCCAAAAAAGCGTGTTCGACGCCAAAGTGATCCCATCGGTAGCCTACACCGATCCCGAAGTCGCTTGGTGCGGGCTGACTGAACACGAGGCAAAGGATCAAGACATCAAGTATGAAAAGGGAGTTTTCCCTTGGGCAGCTTCTGGCCGCGCTCTCGCCATCAATCGCACAGAGGGAATGACCAAGTTGCTCTTTGATCCAGCGAGCAAGCGGCTTCTGGGCGCCGGGCTTGTCGGGCCCAATGCCGGTGATCTGATTGCCGAGGTCGCCCACGCAATCGAAATGGATGCCGATGCGGAAGATATCGGATTGACGATTCATCCTCATCCCACCCTTTCTGAATCTGTCGGAATGGCCGCCGAAGCGTTCGAAGGGACCATTACGGATCTCTATTTACCCAAGCGCAAAAAATAAGCGCCCGTCCATCCGCTCCTGCAATCTCACTATGCAAATTCGCAGTTGCTGCATTGCACAAAAACATCATTGTGCATTGCAGCATGACGCTTACTTAAGTGGCTGTGGTAAGGAAAACAGGAGACCGCACAATGAACACTAAAGCAGCACCGAAGTTCGACTTCCCCGCTTTCGATCTTGGAAAGTTCGACCCCACCAAGTTCAATTTCGAAGAGGTTGTCAGCCTCAACAAAGCCAATATGGCGACAGCCTTCGAAGCGCAGCGCATCATGCTTGACGCCAGCCAAACTCTGGTCGCAGCGCACTTTAACTATCTTCGCGAAGCTCTTGGCAACGCCGAGGCCGCTGTGGGTAACATTGACCCCAAGGCCAAGCCCGAGACCTATGTTGAAGACGCCAAGGCCGCGACCGAAAAGGCGATGGAACATGCCAAGAATGGCTACGAGGTGAGCCTTAAAGCCCACAATGACGTCGCCGATCTTTGGAACAAGCGTGTCAACGCCAATGTCGAAGAGTTTAAGAAGTTCGCTGCCTAGTCAATAAGCAACAGAATTTCGATAAGGCCGGGCTCCCCGGCCTTTTTGGTTCCGCTTACGCTAGTCGCCTGCGCTGCCGCAGGGTTGATGACAATCCGGAATTGCCCGGTATTGCCACAAAACTGTCAAAGTCCAGCCTCAGTCTGTCGCAGACTTGAAACGGGGCATGCTCCCGAAGCGACCAGATCAGACTGACTACAAGAAAAATGAGCGCCGATGCGACCCATCTGATCAGCACAGCCGTTGTTCGATCACTGGCGCAGCTTATTGATAAATACGAATGCTTTGTATTCGATGGTTGTGGGACACTCTACAGCGACGGAGCGACGAATAGCGCCGCTGTCAGCTTTCTGCACATACTGGAAAGAGTTGGGAAGCAGGTTGTCGTTCTCGTCAACTCGTCTCTGACACATGACGAACTCAGAGAATGGCTCAACCAATCAGGCATTAGAACCTCACCAAAAACCCTGGTTATGTCA
Organism: uncultured Geminicoccaceae bacterium; assembly: GCA_964412385.1. Taxonomy (GTDB): domain Bacteria; phylum Pseudomonadota; class Alphaproteobacteria; order Geminicoccales; family Geminicoccaceae; genus JBGSYN01. The sequence continues at coordinate 10,722 of CAYPOV010000004.1, read as the reverse complement.
TCGACGGGCTATGCGTGCCAACTGCTGTCAGCTTGCCCGGAAGCGATAGGCAGAAAAACCGACGAAACCTGTTTGCTGATGGATTCCAATATCAACGGTTCCTTCCTAGCCGATTTACCCTACCAGCTAGTCGATGATCCACTCAAGGCGGACTTCGTTATGCTAAGAGGTCGGTCGCTTGAACCAAGGATTCGACAAAGCGGTCGCCAAACTCTGACCATAGCGAGGCTCCGCAACCTGACACTCATCTGTACCAACCCAGAGCCTAGCCGGGAATTCGATGACATCAAAAACGGTGTTATCGTTCTTGCGGAAGAATACGAGCGCTCAGGAGGAAATGTGCAATGGATTGGTAAGCCTCATCGCGGTATCTACGACAGTGTCCTTTCGAAGCTAGATGTCCCGATCGAGAAGGTTATCGCCATAGGCGATGACATCAACATTGATATCCGCGGGGCTGCCGGATTGGGTATCGACACGATGCTCTTTTGCGGCGGTATCCATCGGGACGTTTTTTCTGACGCTACAGATGATACCGAGATGTTGCTGCGTCTCGACGTGCTTCTCAAGGAAAACGATATGCCGGTCCGACCGCGATGGTTGGCCATGGAATTTCCGAAATAGCCGGCAAGTCATGGAACCCTCGTCGTAGCCATCCGTTCTGTCAGAAAGATGGCTGGAACTTCTTGCTCGGTCCCAGCCTTTGCAATCCAACTCCATTATATCGCCGTAATCGGTGAGAACTGACACGCAGGAGAATTTGCATGGCGGAACAAGACGGATCAGGCACCCTCAAACATACGACGGAAGCGCGGCAAGGCGAAGAGCGGCACACAGTGCGTTATGTGCTGTTGGCTTCTCTAGCATTAGCGATCTTCGCGATGGCCTTGACTGGTGTCGTTCTTAGCCGCGGCTAAGTCTTCTCTCTTTAACTGAGGAACCCAAAATGAGTACCGTTCTCGACGCAAAGGCCAATGTGCACGAACCTAATACCGGCCTTGGCGATAACTCGAAGCTTGCTGACGCGCTGGTCGGCGTGTTGTCTGATACTTTTATCCTGATGCTTAAGACCCAAGCTTACCATTGGAATGTCGTGGGCCCGTTGTTCGTGAGCATTCATGAGCTAACGGAAGAACAGTATGAGGACATGTTCAAAGCTGCTGACGAGATCGCCGAGCGCATTCGGGCTTTGGGCCATCTCGCGCCTACCCGCGCGAGTACGCTTCTCGACAAGACGAGCTTGCCCGAACACGAAGGTATGCCCAATGCGGAAACGATGGTGTCAAATCTCATTGTTGACCATGAGACAGTAGCACGACGCTTCCGTGACGTCGCCACAATGGCTGATGAACTAGAAGACCACGTAACTCATGACATGCTCACGGAGCGCCTTGAATTTCACGAAAAGACGATCTGGATGCTCGGCGCGATTCTGCAAAACTAGCTCTTGATTTTGTTGACTTGAATAGTAGCGATTGTCCCGGCCGCGCGCGTAAGCCTCGTTCTTCGTCGCGGTTGGGGCTAAAACATGGCACGGTTCTATCAGTGGGGAAGCATCATGAAACTTCCATCTAAAGCAGCGGTTATTGGGATGGCAGTTCTAGCGTTGTCTGTATCCAATCTCGCGGCGCAGGACACATCAAGCGAAAGCGAGAGCTTTTCTGAGAAAATAAGCTCGACGCTGGTTAGTATTCAGCAATATGCGGTCGAACAAAAAGATCAAGCCTATCAGAGCGGCCAGGAAGCTCTCGACACAATCGATTCTCATCTGCAATCGCTTCAAGAGAAGGCAGCCGAAGCAGGAGACGATGCGCAGTCTCAGTTCGCTATCGAATATGCAAAGCTAGAGGGTTTGAGGGCGCAAGCTGGTGATAGCCTTGACAATCTGAGCGACAGTGCAAGCGATCAGTGGGAACACTCGAAGCGCGATTTTTCGGACGTCGTCACAGAGATTCAAAATTCCGTTGAACGTGCATACAACGACCTCACGACACAAGAGTAAGTCGGACGTAGGTTTTCTGCCTGAACGTATAGTGCACTTTCATAAGTCTCATTTGGGCTCCTCTATTGTGCTGGGCGGCTTAGAGGTACGTGCTTCCGGGGATGATAACGCCATAATCAATGACAATCCGGAGACCGTGGCGATTGCCAATACCAGCATTCTCTTGAACATAACGTCGCCTCGCACCTTTTCGCTCTGCAGCCGCGTACCAAACGTGGTGCACGTACTATGCCGGAAGAACTCTCTTCTGTGATGGACATCACACAGGCTTTGTTTGTTCCCCGCACTAGGGCATCCCGGCCTACGAAGGCTGGGCCAGCTTCTCATTTGCTCTAGTTCGACACTTGTGTGGCAATCATGACGGGGCGGGTTTGATGATCCATCGATGGTCGATGGCGTTGATGTTTCTTTTGGTCTCTTGTGCGACGCAGCCAGTGGCGCCACCGCCGCCGGCGTCCATATCGACAACGCTCACATCTATTGAAGCGAAAGCGCAAGTGCGACAGGTCTTGAGAGCCAACAACTGGCTCGTAAGAGACAATGATTCAGAAGACTTGTCCGCAATTTCGTCGAACCAGTCCAATGCAGCCTGTCCTCGCGTCCAGTACTTAGACACGAGCGGAGATCTGCGAAGACGTCGTTGGGCCGATCCGCGTTCCGTCGACGGTCACATCACGGTTGATTTCTTAGTATCCTCGACCGGGACAACTGTGAAATGGACCACCGATTTCGAAGCAACCTATCTCAACACCTTCACCAACACGCCCTTCACACGAACCTGTCCAAGCGCGGGCAGAACTGAAGAATCGATTGTCGAATCGCTATCCTAGTCCCGGGACTAAGGCACACACGCGCTTCGACGATCGTCGTTACTCGGATGGAAAATGGTACTCTGCAATGAGTTCGGCGATTTGGCCCCATTCATTGGTGACACCGATGCCGATACCCACGATTTCACCGTTGGCTTGGAATTTCTTATCCTTAATGGCGGACTCGAACTCTTTGAGCTTCGGGTTTTTCTCAGCAGCGAGCAAGGTCAAGTGTGGTTGAAACTGAGAAAACACATTCGGGCTTCCGTAGCGTTGGAAAGCCGGTAGTTTTTCTGGATAGTTCTTTACCCATCCTGGCACCGTGATGTGGTGGTCGCGTAGTGGCTCCAAAGCGAGCGTTGCCTCATCGGCAAGACGTTGGAGCGTTGCATTCCATGTAACTTCCAGAAATACCCAGTTCCCGGCCGTGACATCAATTCCAGCAACATCGGCGGGAAATCGGTGCCACTTATCAGCGAGCTGCTCGACACTTTGCTTGATTTTCTCAACCGCATCCGCGGGATAGTTGGTCAGGTAAAGTGTTGCATGAACAGGAAAGCCCTTCGCATGAAAAGTCTCCATTCCATAGTCGCCGATGACTTTGCTCACGGTATCGACCTCATCGACAATAGGCTGCGATGGAATCGCAAAAACGTTGAGGCTTTTGCTATCCGCAGCGTCTGCCGACGCTGTCATCAAGAAGAAAGCGATCGAAGGCACAAGTGAGCGAATTGATTTCGACATAATGCGTTAACTCCGTAGGTTTCATCACCACGGGTTTAACCACACCAATGTGCTAGTTTTTTGACACCTAAGACGCTCACTGCGAAGCGAATACCGGACGCAACGCATTAGATGAAATGCGACTTTCAGGAGCCTAGAATAGAGCTCGATAGAATGACACCACGACACCCGCAACGACGGGCCAAAACATGATACTCATCACCATCGCCAAGCCGGCTGACGGAAACGGCGTCTCAGCAGCGCATTTGCGCTGTTCATCTGAACAAAATACATCACCTTGCATTTTGCCATGAGATCGGAACAAACTCATTGGTTGAACCTCAAGTCGAACTGCTTTTTGAGGCCAGTGGAGCCTTGCGGCAAAGCGGTTAGCACAGACCCTGTCTACACACGGACTCATCGACACGGTCGCCTATTCCAAACAATTAGCAAAATTTGGATTTTATGACCACTGCCACGAAATCCCTGTATCTTGCCTGAGAGTGTAGGGTTTCTCGGCTCAATCGCATGACAATTGGGCGACAAAAATTGATTGCTGCACTCCAGAAAATTGATCGAGCCGAGCAATGTACGGCGTCACTCTTGCTTTCTTGTCGATTTTCAACCTTGCGCCAGTCGCAGTGTGGAGCACTCTTGCTCGCATTGTTGGTGACCCCTGGTTGTAACACGTTCGAAGAGACACGGCCTCCGACTGAGATCCATGATACTGTTGACGTGGTCAATCCGAGTCTTTTGGCTGGTATGTGGTCGTGCACGACGCTCAATCCCTATCCGGACGAACCAACTTTCGAACAAGAGGTTGTATTCAACACTGGAGGTTCGATGTTTAGTGAGTACGTCGCACCCATGAGCAACGCGGTCCCTGGTGCGGGTGATGTTCGTGTTACGCTGATTGCCAGTTGGTCTGTTGAAGGAAGCCGAATCGCCACCCGCGGCACAGACGTTACCACGATGCCAATGGCCCAATTTCAGGGGGGAACCCCCTTGCTTCCTATGGGTGAGGCAACCATCCAATCGGCGGCGGAGATCGGCTGGAATGGCGCAGGGACGGTCCTGAAACAAACGCCAGAAAAACTTGTCATCAGGGCAGATGGATCAGATCCGCCAATTTTCGCCTGCGATCGCGGCTAGACGAACCTAGCTGTTCTGAGTGACAATCGGGGTATGGCGACGTATCAAATTGCGGCAATACCAGGTGATGGCATCGGCTTGGAAGTCATCGAGGCCGGCTTGGAAGTGCTGGCGGCGGTGAGCGCCCAAGATAGCGATCTTGAGTTCGAGATCGATCGGTTAGACTGGGGCAGCGAGCGCTACCTCAATGCCGGGCGAATGATGCCGGAGGATGGCCTGGAATATCTCAGGCCCATGGATGCCATCCTCTTCGGCTCGGCAGGTGATCCCAGAGTACCCGATCACATCAGCCTTTGGGGGCTACGTCTCGCCATATGCCAGGGTCTGGATCAATACGCCAATGTCCGCCCTGCCCGCCTTTTGCCAGGCATCGCCGGTCCGCTTCGTCATGCCGGCCCAGAAGACCTCGACATGGTCATTGTCCGCGAGAATAGCGAAGGCGAATATTCGGGCGCGGGCGGACGTGTACATCAAGGTCTCTGCCATGAGGTGGGCCTCGACGTATCAGTCATGACTCGCCATGGTGTCGAAAGGATCGTGCGCTATGCCTTCGAGCTTGCCGCGACACGACCCGCCCACCATCTCACTGTCGTGACCAAGTCAAACGCCCAGCGCCACGCAATGGTGATGTGGGACGAGATCTTTGAGGAGTTACGACCTCAGTTTCCTAGTATCGAGACCGACAGTGTGCTTGTCGATGCCATGACGACTCGCATGGTGCTCAAGCCTGCAAGCATTGATGTTGTCGTCGCGACTAATCTCCACGCCGACATACTGAGCGATCTTGCGGCCTCGCTTACCGGAAGCCTGGGCATCGCGCCAACCGCCAATCTCAATCCAGATCCTTCTGTGCCCTCGATGTTCGAGCCCATCCATGGTTCTGCGTTTGATATCATGGGGCAAGGTATCGCTAATCCGCTCGGTACCTTTTGGTCTGCGGCTTTGATGCTCGAACATCTGGGCGAGCAGCAAGCTGCTCTTGGCCTTCTTTCCGCCATCGAGGCAGTAACATCCCGAGGCGAGATCTTGCCCCCCGATCTCGGCGGCACAGCAACCACGAAAGATGTAACGCAAGCGGTGATTGCCGCCCTCGAACGGCGCAACATTCCTTAGTTACACCTCGCGAAACATCCGGCAGGTGCGCAACAGGACTTGAGCGAGCTCAGGGTAGTTAAAAAGCTCGTCAACGATCGCCAGCGGTCGTTGCCACACACGATCGCTCGCGACGATCATCGGCCAATCGAGATCGCTTCCGATCGGAACCCCTGCTTCGATCATCACACCTAAGAATTGCTCCGCGATCAAACCCTGGCCCAGAGCACTTAGATGCAAGCCATCAAGGCTCACTAGCCCTCCCGCTCGTAGATGCTGCCTCCCAGCCCGGTAATACCGCGTATCCGGCTTGTGAGCCCGATCCCTAAGGTTTGCCGGCAAATCCACAACAGGCCTTCCGTCGTTGCGCCGATAGGCGAGCCTAAGGAGCGCTGCGGCGATATCAACAAGCCAATAGCGCTTTCGTAGATGGGCAGCATTGGCCTCCTCAACCAACCGCACCATGGACCGATTGTATTCTGCAATCGTTCTATCGATCGCTTCCACCGTCATTCGATCCAAGCCATTGGACCGCACATCGGCAGCACGGCTTGAAAAAACATAGTCATAGCAATCGAAGTATGTGGCTCGATCAAGCACGCCGAAGGGGTCCGTGCAGACCCGCGAGCGGCCCCGGCCACATGCCAAGGGCGCGATCGTTACAGGCGGGACATTGGCAATGAATACCCGCCAATCCTTGGCGACATTGACGTGCATCGCGCCGTCCACCCTGCTGAGGAGGGCTTCGAACTCCCGTTCGAAATCTTGCGGTGACCAAAAGTTGAAGGTTCTCCGACCGGTGAAATCCATGTCCAGTGGACGGTCGTGGCTGGTGTGCGTCGACCGAACCTCCAATGACGCGATGACGCCCAACACGTTATTGGTGCCGAGCCAGATGATCAGATTTTCTACACCTTCATAAGCGCAATGATGTTCGAGCCACTTCAAGGACGAATACTGATCGAACTCAACGTCACGTGACGGGTTGAGCACAGTGAGAGCAGTTCTGAAGAAGCTGTGGTCCGGAACCGGAGAAAGATCGCCGAACAGACTGTCAAACCGTTGCGGCGACGCGATCGAGTGTCGGCATAGATCAGGCGTTACCAGCCATGCGTCCGCAATGTCGAACCCGCGCACGGCAATGTTGTGAAAATACTCCACTCCACCGGCATAGGCACGATGCGCGGCACCGGGCCCGTCTTCATAATAATCCTCTATCCGGTCGAGAGCTTCGGCAATCAGTACTTTGGCTCTGAGCCAATCGAAGGCTCCGCTCACCTCGGGGCCGAAGGTGCGCTGCAACTGGCGCAGGATCGGTTCTATGTTGACCGGATGACCACCGATCGGCCATTCGGGAAAAACATAGTCGACACCCGGACGTAGCCCCAGACACCGCGCAATCAGTGTAGAGAAAGAGAGGTCGGTCCGCGCAGCGCCTCCGGAAATGAAGCCCTGTGCAAAGCTATCGCCGATCGTCAAGAGCTTCATCGACCTAGCACCGCATCGAGCGCAACGCCTTCAACCGACGCCGCTTGTGGGTTGTAGATCAGCTTCACTCTGTGGCAATTCTGAGAAAGCATACGAGCCAACGGGAGCAGGGATGTCACACAAAATCACTTTCTTGGACCGCTCAACCATTGGGCCGACGGTCACACTGCACCAACCCAAACTCCCGCATGACTGGCAGCAATTCGACCGCACACCACTCGAGGAGGTCGGCGCGCGACTTAAGGGTGCCACCATTGCCATCACCAACAAAGCGCCGATCAGAGAGCGGGATCTCGACAAATTGCCCGAGCTTAAGGCAATCGTCGTCGCCGCCACCGGCTACGATGTGATAGATATCGACGCCTGCAAGGCACGTGGCATTCCTGTTTGCAATGTTCGGCGCTACGCCACAGCCACCGTTCCTGAGCACACATTCTCCTTAATCCTCGCTCTCACTCGATCGCTCGTCGGCTACCGCTCAGATGTTATCAAGGGCGAATGGCAAAAAGCCGGCCAATTTTGTTTCTTCAATCATCGCATTAGCGACCTTGAAGGGGCCGTGCTCGGCATCATGGGCGAGGGTGCTATTGGTCAGCGCGTTGCCGAAATAGCTAAAGCGTTCGGCATGGTACCACTCTTCTGTGCCCACAAAGGTGTTGAGGGCCTCGGCCCTCTCTACACGCCATTCGATGAAGTCCTCGAGCGAAGCAACATCATCACTTTGCATTGCCCGCTTACACCTGAAACCCGCAACATGTTGGCCATGCCCGAATTCAAGAAAATGTCCGGGCGCCCGCTCATCGTCAACACCGCTAGAGGCGGACTTGTTAACGAGGCGGATCTCGTGCAAGCCCTAGACGAAGGTCTCATTTCAGGTTTCGGTTTCGACACGCTCTCGAGCGAACCTCCCATTGACGATCATCCCTTCCTCAAGGTTCTTGACCGGCCCAACGTGATCGTGACCCCTCATGTTGCCTGGGCCAGTGACGCCGCCATGCAAGTCTTGTGGGACCAAGTCATTGCCATGGTTGAGGCCGTCATGGAAGACCAGCCCTTCAACCGTGTTGTCTAGGGCGTATCCGCTGAAATCGACGCGATCGCACGGTCAAGCGCCTTAGATAAAATATCGACGATCGTCTCGATTTCGCCTGGAGTTACATCAAAAGGGGGTGCCAAGAGTACGTGATCACCATGTACGCCATCGGCGCAGCCTTGTGCGGGATATGTCATCAGACCTAGCGCCATCGCCTCGGATTTGAGCCTGCCAGCAAGGTTCTTTGACACGTGGAAAGGACTCTTTGTGCCGCGATCTTCGACAAACTCGATACCCACAAACAAGCCGCGTCCGCGAATGTCACCGATATGCGGATGCGTCCCGAACTTTGCCTCGAGCGCCGCACGAAAGTTCCGCCCCTGCTCTCGTACGCTCAATAGAAGGTTGTCCATCTCGAATGTTTTCAACACGGCGAGCGATGCCGCACAGGATATCGCATGCCCCATATAAGTGTGGCCGTTCCACAAGCTGCCTGATCTCTCTTCTATTGGCCGGGTCACTTTAGCCTGCACCAGTGTTGCCGCGATCGGCACATAACCTGCTCCCAGGCCCTTGGCGATGGTCATGATATCGGGGGCCACGGCCTCCTGTTCGATCGCAAAAAGTGTCCCCGTCCGCCCCATGCCGCACATGACCTCATCGGCAATGAACAACACGCCGTAGCGATCGCAAATTTCGCGGATGCGGGCAAAATAGCCGGGCACCGCGGGCACGCAACCTAGTGTGGCACCAACAACCGTCTCGGCGATGAAGGCCGCAACGGTCTCAGGGCCTAAACGCAGAATTTCGGTTTCCAGAGCCTTTGCTGTCCGCTCACCGAGCGCATCATCGCTTTCGCCCGGCTCCTTGAGCCGATAGGCATAACAAGCCGGCACCCGACCCACCTCGATCAAGATCGGATCATAAGGAGCGCGTCTTTGTGCGTGACCACCCACAGCAAGGCTGCCTAGCGTGTTACCGTGATAGGCCATGTTGCGTGCAACGAAGCGAGTCCGGCTCTTGTCACCGCGCTCGACATGGTATTGCCGTGCCAATTTCAGCGCGGCCTCCATGGCTTCCGAACCGCTCCCCAGAAAGATAACCCGACCACCGGCAAAACCCTCAGGTGCACGGTCCAGCAGATGCGTAGCAAGCTGTTCGGCAGGCTCGGTCGTGAAGAATCCGGAATGTGCGTAGCAAAGTTTGCGCGCCTGTTCGCAAATCGCCTCAACGATCCGTTGATGACTATGGCCCAAACACGAGACCGCAGCACCGCCACACGCGTCCAAGTAACGCCGGCCATCAGCATCGACGATGTGATGGCCTTCGCCTCGCACGGCGATCGGCATGGATGTACGCAAACTGCGATGCAGGATCGCGGACTTCATGGTCTCCAAAACGCAAACCTCCATTGCCACGGAACCCAAACCTGATGAAGCGAATGTGACGAAAGTTGCCCCAGGGTCAAACCTATCTTATGGGCGATGGGGTTCGCTCCAGATTGTATTGCTGGACATCTGAGCCCGCGCGGGCGAACCTCTATTAATACGTCACGGATCCGAAATCGCGGGACGACGAAGCGGAATTCGTTGCCGCCACCCCTGTCCGTTTAGCTCATGATTTTTGGGACTATGGCTGACACGATCAACAATCCATCGCGCCTCGTCTTGATTGACGGCTCAGGGTACATTTTTCGGGCTTTTTTCCGTTTGCCGCCGATGACGCGCGGAGATGGCACGCCAACAAACGCAGTCTATGGCTTTTCGACGATGCTCTTCAAATTCATGCAGGAGCGTCCCGACGACGATCTCATTGTCGTGTTCGATGCGGGTCGAACCTCGTTTCGCAACGATATCTATGAAGACTACAAGGCCAACCGCGACGACCCGCCACCGGAATTGGTCCCGCAGTTTCCCTTGATTCGTGATGCGGCGCGCGCGTTCGGGTTGCCGGTCGTTGAGGTCGAGGGTTTCGAGGCCGACGACGTTATCGCAACCTACGCGAAACTGGCTCGCGAACATGATCGCGAAGTCGAGATCGTCTCTTCCGACAAGGATTTGACACAGCTTATCGCCGAGGGCGTTCATATTTGGGACCCGATGAAAGAGCAGGAGATTGGGCGGGATCAAGTCGTTGAGCGATACGGAGTGGGGCCCGAAAGGGTCCGTGATCTCTTGGCCTTAGCGGGCGACACATCCGATAATGTGCCCGGTGTTCCGGGGATCGGGCCCAAGACGGCAGCCCAGTTGATCAACGAGTATGGCTCACTACAGGGACTTCTCGAGAACATCGACAAAATCAAACAGCCGAAACGGCGGCAGCCCCTTACCGAGCATGCCAAAAACGCTGAGCTTTCATATGAGCTGATAGGTCTTCGTCACGATGTCGATGAACCGGAAGCGGCAGTCTCGGCGGGCGAGTGA
>CAYPOV010000003.1:0-35968 GCA_964412385.1 uncultured Geminicoccaceae bacterium | reverse complement strand
GCGGGAAGCAGTGCACCCGGCATGTCCTTCCAGAGAAATTCTTGGAAGGTCCGCACCTGATCCTCGAGAATAGGGTGCTGGGAGTAGAGTAGCATGGCGAATTTGCCGGGGAACTCGCCAAAGCCGAAGGCGTCATTGCCGTATTCGATCGAGCCCGGGGTGGTGACGGCCTCGCCATTATTGTCGAAATCGAAGCCCGAAGCGATGCCGGTATTGGAGGGAGCGAGATAGACGAAGGGATAGTCGATGGCCTCCCTGCCGTCTTGACTGATCTCCAGATAATTCTCGCGGAAGAGGTCTGCAGCCTCGCCACCGTCATCGAAATCAAACTCGTTGATGAGCACGATGTCCGGACGAACCTCTTGGATGATCGAGGCAATCGTCTGGGCTTGTTCATTATCCGGTGTCGACAAATTGTCGATCAGTTCGCCTTCGCTATTGCGATTGAGCGAAGCGTTGAATGTCGCAATCCGCAATTCGTCTGTCATTGATCCCTCCATGATGACGGCACCACGCGCGCCGGCCGCGGAATCGCACAAGAGTGCGGCAACCAAGAGGCAGATCGATGACAGTCTGGTGATTATTCCTAAATCCCGCTGTGGTTTAACCCCTAAACCTTGGCTCGGGGAGGCCTTTGGCGTTGAGGCCGGTGATGCGGTAGAGGCCGCCGGCGCTGGGGTCTTGGGGGTCGATCGGGCCCGGGCCGCCGATTGTGGTGACATAAAGTTCGTCGAGATTGGCGCCGCCGAACATGGGGCGGCTCGGGGCTTTGGTGGGCATGTCGATCGTCTGGGCGAGCGTGCCGTCAGGATTAAAGACATAGAGCTGCCAGCCGAACACTCCGGCGAGCCAATAGCGGCCCTCGGCATCCACGGTGGCACCGTCGGGCATGCCGGCGAGATCGTTGGTCGTGACGAAAACCTCGCGGTCGTGGATCGCACCGTTGGCCTGATCATAGCGGGCCTTCCAGACGGTCTGAGACGGTGTGTCGGCCATGTAGATGGTGCCGCCATCGGGTGAGAAGGCGATGCCGTTGCCGATCTGGATGCCGTCGACCAGGCGTTCGCAGGAATGGTCGGGATCGAAGCGATAGATGCCCGCTTTGGGTTGCCGGGGCTCGTCGAGGTTCATCGAAGAGCCGATGAACCGTCCCTGGCGATCGCAGCAGCCGTCATTGAAGCGGTTGGTGGGGCGATCGGCTTCGGGATCATGGATTTTGTCGAGTTGGTCCGGCTTTTCGGGCGACCAGAAGGCAAAGCCGCTATCGATCGCCACCAAGAACCCGCCCTGCTCGCGAAACGCAAAAGAGCCGACGCGTTCAGCCATCGGATAGACCGTGTCATGACCGGTTGCCGGATCGAAGCAATGCATCTTGCGGCCTTCGATATCGGTCCACCAGAGAACCTGGTTCTGATCGTCCCAGACGGGCCCTTCGCCGACATTGGCGTGGGCATCGACGACACATTCGATCTTCATGACAGTCCTCCCTTCACGGATCTAATCACCGGCTTTGATCAAGAGCAATTGGTAGGGCTCGATCGCAAGGCCTGACCTCAGGTCCAGTTCCATTTCCGAAACCATGTCCCGAACCTTGCCGTCTGCACTATGCGGCTGCAACGCGTCATAAGCGACGTCGATCTGATGCTCGCTGAGATTGCCGATGATCGTCATCCGCCCCCGTCCGCTGGTTCGATGATAGGCGATCAGGTAGCGCTCATCGAGACGAAACGGTGCCATATCGTTTCCTGATAGCGCTTCTTGCTGTTTGCGGATAGCGATGAGCCTTTTAAGACCCGCAAATACCTGGCCTTCGGGGCTTTCGGGCACGTTTCGGGCATGATCGAGGCGCCTTTCGTCGAACAACGGACGGTGCACCCAGCGCCGATCACGGCTGTGCCCCGGGTCGTCTCGAAAGCCATCATCGTTGAGCTGCGCGATCTCGTCGCCAAGGTAGATGAGCGGAACGCCGCCCAAGGTCATGATCAGGCCATGCATCAAGAGGATTCGACGGATCGAATAGCTGATCTCGCGATCATCGCCATGCTCAATGGCTCTCTCCAGGCCCGCGAGCGATGCCAGCGTGCCGACAATACGGCAATCCCCCGTCCTAGGATTTTCTTGAAAGCGGAGGCCGTTGGCGAACGAGCCCGTAAACTCGCCCGAATAGAAATCATTGAGGAATCGCCGATGGCCATAAGGATCAATGCCTAGATGATGGGCGTCCTGATCGGCAAAGCCCCAGCCGATATCGTCATGGCTTCGGATGTAGTTGACCCAGGCCGTGCCTTCGGCGGTGCGGAACCGCGTTTCCAGGCAGTAATGAATGTGACGCGTGTCGCGGGTAGCAAGGGCTTCCCACATCAAGACCATGAAGAGCGGGTTGTAGCTCAAATGGCATTGGCCCGGATCGATATAGCGCGCCACCTCGTCGGGATGGACGATGGCTTCAGATTTGAAGACGAGGCTCGGTGCTGCGATATCGCTCAAGGCATTGAGTGCTTGGACGATCAGATGCGCTTCGGGCAGGTTCTCGCAGGTGGTACCCGGAGCCTTCCAGAGAAACGGCACGGCATCGAGCCGCAAAATCTCGACACCTTGATTGGCGAGAAACAGCATCTCGCCGAGAATGGCCCTAAACACGGCAGGGTTGCGGTAGTTGAGATCCCACTGAAACGGATAGAAGGTCGACCACACCCATTTGCCGCAATGGGGGCCGGCAACATCACCGCGCCAGATAAAACTGTCGCCGCCGCGATCCGGGAAGATCTCGCGCAGCATCGGCAAAAAACGCTCGGGCTCCTCACGGTCGTCGTACATGAAGTAATAGGCCTGAAAGGCGGGATCGCCTGCCTTGGCCCGTTGCGCCCAGGCGTGGTTGTCGGCGGTGTGATTGAGGATGAAATCGAGCACGAGGCTAATACCGCGGCGCCGGAATTCGGCGGCCAAATCCGCAAGCTCGGCCATGGTTCCGATCTCAGGGGCGACGGACCGGTAGTCCGAAACCGCGTAGCCGCCGTCATTGTCGCCATCAGGCGTGCGAAAAAGCGGCATGAGGTGAAGATAGGTGATGCCGAGTTCCGCAAAGTAATCCAGGCGCGATCTCAGTCCTTGAAGGTCGCCCGCAAAACGATCGACATAGCAAACGGCACCCATGTGATGATGGTCGAGAAACCATGCGGGATCGGCTTCACGTTCGAGATCATGCGCGCGAAGCTCAAGGGATCGATCGGCCCAGCCGCGGGCGGCGGTTTCGAGAATTCTCGTGAGCTCATCGGCAAAATCGGGCTCGCCGCCATAGAGTGCGCGGAGCGTGTGCTCGATCTCGTTGAAGTGCCGCCGCAAACGCGCCTCGAAAGCGTCTCTGCCCGAAGGATCGATCAGTGTTCGAAGATCCCGGCAAACAGCGTCCGCAGCTACTGGGGTTTGCTCAAGCCCCATACCGTCGGCTTTTGTCATATCTGCCTCCCAACTCTGTTCTCATTGCGTAAAACTCTTGCGCGAAGCGACGAAATTGTCGAGCAATGCGTCGGGGAGCAACACACAGTAGATCCACAACTTTTCCCGTTCGTTGTGGGCCGAAAGCGCAGGAATCTTTCATGCGTATGATGATGATATTGATAACATCGCTGTTTGCCTTGGAGGCCTTGGCCGACGAGCCCACGGGGCGTTGGCAGCTCGACCGACAATCCTTCGATCAACAGCTCGCAGCCTTCGTTGAAACTCAGCTCGGCGATTTCGACAATCTGCCGCCCGAGAAGCGCGAGGAAATGCAAACGATGCTGAAGGCCATCGTCTCACAGGCGATGGCGGAGATAGAAGGTATCATCGAGTTTCGCGCCGATGGAACCGTGGCGTTTATCGATTTGGAGGGGAATGAGGAAGGGACAGGGACATGGCTCCAGGATGGCAATAGCCTCACTGTCATTCCCGATAGCACCGCCAAGACGCTGGAGCCTCTGAGAGGTATACTCCAAGACGACGTCATTACCGTCAAACCCAATTTTGAGGCTATTCCCGATGATTCGCCCATTATGAACATGACCTTCCGTCGGATCGAGTAGCACCAAAGCCCCGGTCAAGCGCCCGCGCCGCGGGCTGTAGGCGATGAGACGTCTTTTTCCTTGCGAAGGTGGCAATGCTAAGGCAGTTCCGTCTCGGAAACACATGTCTGCCCGTCGGTCGATCATGCCATGAGCGCTCCAACTCTTCGAAAATCCCATGAATCCGTACCGCGTCCGGATTTCGAATGTGTCGCTTTGCTGCTGCAAGGTGGCGGGGCACTCGGTGCCTACCAAGCCGGTGTCTATGAGGGGCTGGCCGAAGCAGGTCTTCATCCGGACTGGGTGGCGGGTATTTCCATCGGTGCCATCAATTCGGCCATCATAGCGGGCAACGCGCCCGAAGAACGCGTCAACAAGCTCCGGGCCTTCTGGGAAGAGATCACCACGCCGATCGAGTTTGAGCTTCCCGATATCTTCAAGCCCTTTGCGACCGTCGATCCGCTGATCCAATCATTCTGGTCGGGCGATGTGCAGCGGCGGCTCTTCAATGTCATGAGCGCCTCGACCACCATCATGCATGGCCAAGAAGGTTTTTTTGCACCGCGTGCGGTCTGGCCCTGGTTCGCCCCCGCCGGAGCGCCCGGGTCGACCAGCTATTACGACACGTCGGCCCTCAAAGGCACGCTCGAGCGTTATGCCGATTTCGATCGCATCAACAATGACGACATCCGTCTCTCGGTCGGTGCCGTCAATGTCCGCACCGGAAATTTTGCCTATTTCGATACGCGCACGCATCACATTCGCCCCGAACACATCATGGCAAGCGGTGCCCTGCCGCCCGGATTCCCGGCAGTCGAGATCGATGGCCAGTACTATTGGGATGGGGGCTTGGTCTCGAACACGCCCTTGCAATGGGTGCTGGAGAACGAGCCTGCTCAGGACACCTTGGCGTTCCAAGTGGATCTTTGGAGTTCCATGGGCCAGGTCCCGCGCAACATGGGTGACGTGCTCGAGCGCGAAAAAGAAATCCGCTATTCGAGCCGGACCCGCCTCAACACCGATCGCTTCAAGGAACGCCAGACCTTACGCCATGCCGTCGCCAGTCTCTTGGAGAAGCTACCGCCAGAACTCACTGACGAAGAGGAGTGCAAGCTTTTGCGCCCGTTCGTCTCCGACCGTGTTTTGAATATTGTTCATCTTATTTATCGAACCAAGAATTACGAAACGCAGTCCAAAGACTACGAATTCTCCAAAGCGACCATGGAGGAGCATTGGCGCTCTGGTCTGAACGCCGCCAAGCGGACACTCCGGCACGAATCCATTTATGAGCGTCCCGACAACATCGAAGGCCTCAAGATTTTCGATCCGACACGGGACAGCGAAGATTAGAGTTTAGAGGCAGAGGCAATTTTCTGATCGTGCAGGTAGTCGGTTCGGCAACAGCCACCCAGCACGTTGATCCAGGGGAATCGCTGACGCAACTGCGCATAACTAGAAATTGGAGCATTTGACCGGATGCCGCGGACCCGCCTCGCCCATGGCGCGTCCTGAAGACTTTCTTGGAAATGCTCGACGTGGGTCCCGTTGATCATATAGTAGACGGGACCATTCCCGGTCGCAGACTCAACCTGTTCAATCGCCTCCTGAAGCGTTTGCCCTGCCGGCAACCGCCCATCCGTCTCGACCGTGAATGAGATCACGCAAGGAATTTCCTCGGACTGCGCGGCGCGTACAATGCCGATTGCTTCGGGCGTATTGGTCATGGTGATCGCGGTGACAAGATCCACGCCCACGTCCTGAACACTTTGAATCTGGGCACGGTGATAGATCTCGGCGGCCTCGGCCGTCATCACACGGTCCGGATCGTAGCCGTCGCCGCGCGGACCGATGCAGGCACTGATCAGCATGGGCAATGCCGCGGTTTGCATTGCGTCGCGGACCTCCTGAAGAAGCTCGATGGCCCGGCGATTGGCCTCTGCCAGCTCTTCCTCGCCATAACCGAGCTTGTCACCCCAATCCGCATTGGCGCGCCAGGTCGGACTTTCGAGAATGAAGCCGGATTGCTGGTCAATCGCGATCTGGGCGTGGCGTTGAAAATAGCGCTTGAGTGCTTCGCGGCCGTTATAGTCCTTGAGAAGGTGAAAGGCGGCGAAATGGGGAAGATCGAGCCCTTCTTGAAAGATCAGAGTCGTCTCGATCCCACCATCGCTGAGGAAAATGCCGCCATCAAGCTGCGGCAGTTTCGATGCAAGACTGTTCATGTGTGATCCTCATGATGTTGCCTGCTGATTAGCGGTGAGGATCACCACAAAATGTGCGCGCTCGCACAAAAACGCTTCAGCGACGCCAAGGTCCCCTATTGCCGGTATTAGGAAACACGCTGCGCCGGCGCGACGCCGGTGCAGACGACGCCGATGACGCTGGCGAACGCGGCGCCGACCCGAACGGATTGGTGCGGCTCGCCTCTCCCGAAAGCTCCATCAGCCGCCGCACACGCTCGTCGGTCGAGGGATGGGTTCGGAAAAGATTATCGACCCCGCCCATCCTCAAAGGATTGATAATGAACATGTGCGCCGTGGCAGGGTTATGCTCGGCCTGCTGGTAGACGCGTCCCTGGGCAAGTTGCTCGATCTTGCGCAAGGCACTGGCAAGCCAGGCCGGATTGCCGCAAATCTCGGCGCCCAATCGGTCGGCCGAAAACTCTCGCGTGCGCGAGATCGCCATTTGCACCAAGGTTGCAGCCAGAGGTGCCAGAACCATGATCAAGATGGTGCCAACGATGCCGAGCGGATTGTTGCGATTGCCGGACGTGCCGCCGAAGAAAAAGGCGAAATTGGCGAGAAAGCCGATCGCACCGGCAATCGTTGCCGCCACGGTCATGGTGAGCGTGTCGCGATTCTTGATGTGAGCCAGCTCATGCGCGATCACGCCGGCCAGTTCCTCGCGCGTACAGGACTGCATCAGCCCGCGGGTCACGGCGACGGCTGCATTGTTGGGATCGCGCCCTGTTGCAAAGGCATTGGGCTGGGCTGTCTCGATGATGAAGACCTTGGGCATCGGTAAGTCCGCGCGTTTGGCGAGATCCTGGACCATCGAGAAAAGCTCTGGCGCCGAGCCACGCGTGGCAGGCTGCGCATTGTGCATGCGCAGCGCGATCTTGTCCGAATTCCAGTAGGCGAAGACATTCATGCCGAGCGCCAAGAGAAAGGCGATCATCAAACCGCCCTCTCCGCCCAGCATAAAGCCGATCACCAGAAAAAGCGCGGTCATGGCCGCAAGCAGCAAGCCGGTACGAATGGCGTTCATGGTTGGACCCCAAGAGAAATTCCCGCGCTATAATTTGGTGGCGGTGCGCGCACTGCCAAGACCTCGATCCATGAGACCCTTCGCGAATGTGACGGTCGGGGCTAAGGTTTCGTCATTGCCCCCAAACTGGAGAACTTCTCAATCATGGCCTTGGATCGATCATTGCGGATAGGTTTATGCGTGACGGCGCTGCTCGCCCTAGCGAGTTGTGCGAGCGACACGCAACGTCAAGCGCCCGGAGATCCGTCGCTTATCCAAGAGGTCGATCGCAATGCCGACGGCTCGATCACGATCAACGAGTGGCGTTCCTGGTCTGAGCGGGAATTCGACAGGCTCGATCGCGACCAGGACGGAGCTTTGGAGCCCGACGAGATAGGCTCGGACAATCTCACGGTCAGTCGGGAACAATATCTCGACGCCCAAGACGAGCGCTTTCAGTCACTGGATTTCGACGACAACAATGTGCTCGATCCCGACGAGTACCGCGTCACCTTGTTCAGATTTTAGCGGAAGCTAGACAGGCGAGTTGTTGCGCGCCATCAATGCCGGCTCCGCCCGCTGTTAAGATCGGAAATCAGGGAGGCTTGATGAGCCTTGGAGTGGAGGGGCAGCCCAGCGACCCCAACAAACGCGTCACCAGCGAAGAGGCGCTCGAGCTTCACCGCAGTGGCCGGCCGGGCAAGGTCGAGATCACGCCGACCAAGCCGCTGGCAACCGCGCGTGACCTGTCTCTGGCCTATTCGCCCGGTGTCGCGGCACCGTGCCTCGAGATCCAAAAAGACGCCGCCTGTGCCTACGAATATACGTCGCGCGCCAATATTGTCGCCGTGATCTCAAATGGAACGGCGGTGCTTGGCCTCGGCAATCTCGGAGCTTTGGCGTCCAAGCCCGTGATGGAGGGCAAGGCCGTCCTCTTCAAGCGTTTTGCCGATATCGATGGCATCGATCTCGAGGTTGACACCTCGGATGTCGATGAATTCGTGAATTGCGTGAAACTTCTTGGTCCGAGCTTCGGCGGGATCAATCTCGAAGCTATCAAGGCACCCGAGTGCTTCATCATTGAAGACCGGCTGCGCGAGCTCCTCGACATTCCTGTTTTTCATGACGACCAACACGGCACGGCGATCATTGCTGCTGCCGGTCTCCTCAACGCGCTTCATCTGACGGATCGAAAGATCGATGAGACGCGGCTGGTGATCAACGGCGCGGGTTCGGCGGGCATTGCTTGTGCCGAGCTGCTCAAGGCGATGGGCATGCCACATGATCAGGTGATCCTCTGCGACACACGAGGCGTGATCTATCAGGGCCGCGAAGCCGGCATGAACCAGTGGAAATCGGGGCACGCTGCCAACACCGAATTCCGCACGCTCGAGGATGCCATGCGCGGGGCCGATGCGGTCTTCGGCCTATCCGTCAAAGGGGCCTTCACCCGCGATATGATCTCCTCCATGGCGGCGCGGCCGATCATTTTCGCGATGGCCAATCCCGATCCGGAGATCACGCCCGAGGAGGTTTCAGCGGTGCGCGGCGATGCCATCATGGCAACCGGCCGATCGGACTATCCCAACCAAGTGAACAACGTCTTGGGATTTCCCTACATCTTCAGAGGTGCCTTGGATGTGCGCGCCTCGGAGATCAACAACGCGATGAAGATCGCAGCAGCCGAGGCCTTGGCCAAACTGGCGCGCGAGGACGTTCCCGACGAAGTGACAACGGCCTATCGGGGGCAACGGCTGCGCTACGGGCCCGACTACATCATCCCGACTCCGTTCGATCCGCGACTGATATGGACGGTCCCGACCGAGGTTGCGAAGGCCGCCATGGAAAGTGGGGTTGCCGGCAAGCCGATCCTGCAAATGCACGGCTATCGAGCCGAATTGCGATCGCGTCTGGATCCTACGGCAAGCCGGATGCAGCTCATCATCGATCGTGTGCGGGAGCATCCTAAGCGGGTGGTCTTTGCTGAGGGCGAGGAAGAGAAAACGATCAGTGCTGCCCTTTCCTGGTGCAATTCGGGTATGGGTTCGGCGATCTTGATCGGCCGTGAGGATCGGGTCGGCGAGGCCATGAAATCGATGGGCATGACGGCGCCAGACGGTTTCGAGATCCACAACGCCCGGCTGTCGGAGCACAATGTCCGGTTCGCGGAGTTCGTCTATTCACGGCAACAGCGCAACGGCATGCTGTTCCGTGACTGCCAGCGCTTGGTCAATCAAGACCGCAACGTTTTTGCGGCCTGCATGGTGGTCAACGGGCAGGCCGATGCCATGGTGACCGGCCTCACCCGAAATTATGCGTCGGTGCTCTCCAACGTGCGCATGGTCGTCGACCGCAAGAAGGATCACCGCGTTTTCGGTCTCACCATGATGGTCGCCAAGGGACGGCTGTTGCTGATCGCCGACACGGCTGTCCATGAGCTCCCCGACTCCGACATTCTCGCCGACATCGCGATCCAGACCGCCGGCATGGCGCGGCAGATGGATCTCGAGCCTCGGGTGGCCCTGTTGTCTTTCGCCAATTTCGGCAATCCACCCGTGCAGGTGGCGATGCAAGTCCGTGATGTCGTCGAAGAGCTCGACAAGCGCGATGTCGATTTCGAGTATGACGGCGAGATGACGGTCGATGTGGCGCTCGATCCGGAGATGCGGGCGCTCTACCCATTCTGCCGACTTTCGGGTCCTGCCAATATTCTGATCATGCCAGCACTGCACAGTGCGCACATCTCGTCGCAATTAATGCAGCAATTGGGGGGCGGCACGGTGATCGGCCCGCTGCTCGTCGGGCTTGAAAAGCCGGTGCAGATCCTGCCGATGAGCGCCAATGTGTCGGACATCATCAATATTGCCGCGATTGCTGCCAATGACGCCAATTCTCAGCCCGAGAACGGCGAGGCGTAGCCTAGGCCAAATCCTCTTTGGCGAGAGGGTGGTGCTGTTCGACCAGAGCCTGCAGCCGCTCTTGTTGGACATGGGTATAGATCTGGGTGGTCGAGATATCGACATGTCCGAGCATGGCTTGCACGGCACGAAGATCCGCGCCGTGCTCGAGAAGGTGGGTGGCAAACGCATGGCGCAGCACATGCGGCGACAGCTTTTTGGGATCGAGACCGGCCTCGAGCGCCAGCGCCTTGAGGAGTTGCGTGATACGCTGGCGTGTCAGATGCCCGCTCGCGCCGCGTGACGGAAACAGCCATTTGGCTTGACGCGGATGGCGCACGAACCGATCGCGCACCGCCAACCACCGTGAAAGCACGTCTTGGGCCTTGCGTCCGACAGGAACCATGCGTTCCTTATCGCCTTTGCCGCGAACGATTAGAAAACTTCGATCCGGTGCCAGGGCGGAGAGCGGCAGGCCGGCGAGTTCCGAAACGCGCAAGCCTGTGGCGTAAAAAAGCTCCAGCAATGCTGCCAGTCTGAGGCCTTCGTTCGAGTCATCGCGATAGGCGGCATCCAAGAGCCGCTCGACCTCGTCCTCGCTCAGGATCTTCGGCAGAGGACGCGTGCGCTTGGGTGAAGAAAGGTGAGTGGTGGGATCGTCTGGCCGCGCCTTCTCCAGAAACAGAAAGCGATAATATTGCCGGATCGCGGCCAGCCTTCGCGCTTGCGTCGCATTGCTTATGCCGGATTCGGAGAGATTGACGAGATAGGCTCGAAGATCACCCTTTTCGGCATCGAGGAGGCTCGAGCGGCGTCTATTGAGAAATGCCGAAACATCGTCGAGATCACGCCTGTAAGCCTGAAGCGTGTTCGACGACGCACCGCGCTCGACGGTCAGCATCTCGAAAAACGCGTCAAGCACGGTTGGCTCGTTGATCGCTATTGAGGCAGCCGGTCATCAGGCACAATGATCTCGACTTCACGAGTGGGGGGCGGGATGTCCAGTGTGACGAGAAAGATACCACCGCCAATGAGGGCGACGAGGACGACAAGAGCTAAGATACTGCGCAACGAATGGCCCTATCTGACAAACTTCGATCGGAACGGTGCACGGACCCTCGAGCGTTTCGATTGGCTCCAGCCTCGATCTCCGTGAACGGACTTGCCGAGCTGGCCTCGTCTGGGGTTATATCGGGACCATGCTAGAGTTTCAACGTCGCCCAGCTCGGGTCTGGAGGAAGGTTTGGAACGGCGCGAGCCGCCCCACCCATTGAAAAAAACCGTCGCACTGGTGGGGTTGATGGGTGCCGGAAAAACCGCCGTCGGAAAACGCCTTGCCAAAACACTGGGGGCTCCCTTCAGGGATGCCGATGATGAGATCGAAGAGGCGGCAGGCCTATCGATCGCCGAGATCTTCGAAGTCTATGGCGAAAACGCTTTTCGCGATCTCGAGCGACGTGTCGTGGCGCGCTTGGTTTCGGGTACACCCATGATTCTAGCCCTCGGCGGCGGTGCGTTCATGGATCCCGGCACTCGCGCACTTCTCAAGAAGGACGCGACTACGATTTGGCTGCGTGCGGATTTGCAGACCCTGGTCGACCGCACCCAGCGCCGCCGCGGCCTGCGGCCGCTTCTGATGCAGGATGATCCCGCTGTCGTGCTCGAAACCCTGATGGCCAAACGCAGCCCGATTTATGCAGAGGCGGATCATGTCGTGGATACGGGCAAGGATCGTCTCGAAGTGGTCGTGATGACGATCTGCAATCTCGAGGCGCTTCGCGTGACAGACGCATGACCCACACGCGCATCCCCGTCTCACTCGGTACCCGAAGCTACGATGTCGTGATCGGCGATGATCTGATCGACCGAGCGGGTGAACTTTTGGCACCGATGGTGCGATCTGACCAAGCCATTCTTGTCACCGACGACAATCTCGAGCGCACCGCTCACCCGGATCGTCTCAGGCGTGCCCTTCAAGCGAGCCGGATCGCGTGCACATCGATCATACTGCCACCAGGCGAGGCGACCAAATGCTTCAGCCATTTTGAAGATCTGATCGATCGCGTCCTGGCTGCAGGCATTGACCGTCGTACCCCAATCGTGGCGCTCGGCGGCGGTGTCATCGGCGATCTTGTGGGTTTTGCCGCTGCCGTCACGCTTCGCGGCATCCCGTTTATTCAAATCCCGACAACGCTCCTGGCACAGGTCGACAGTTCCGTTGGCGGCAAGACCGCTATCAATAGCCCGCACGGCAAAAACCTAATCGGTGCCTTCTATCAGCCCAAATCCGTCTTGATCGATCTTTCCGTGCTGGATGATCTTCCGGAACGCGAGATCAAGGCGGGCTATGCCGAGATCGTCAAATACGGCTTTCTCCATGACCGGACGTTTTTCGAATGGCTCGAGGAACACGGCAAAGCCGTCATCGAAGGCGATCGGCGTGCCCGGCTCCATGCCATCGCCCGCTCGGTCGAGATCAAGGCCGAGATCGTCGCGGCTGATGAAACCGAAGTGAACGATCAGCGCGCCTTGTTGAATTTCGGCCATACCTTCGCCCATGCCTTCGAGCGGCTCGCCGGCTACAGCGACGATCTTCTCCACGGCGAGGCGGTGAGTCTCGGCATGGTGAAAGCCTTTGCACTGTCGCATCGTCTAGGGTTTTGTACGAGCGAGGACCGGGCGCGGGCACAAGACCATCTGCAAACACTGTCCATGCCGGTCTCGGTCACGGCCCATCTCGGCCGCAGGCTCGAGCCGCAACGGGTCATCGACGCGATGCGCACCGATAAGAAAGCCATTTCCGGCAAGCTCCGCTTTGTGCTTGCAAGAGCCATTGGCGAGACCTTTGTCGCCAATGGTGTCGATGAGGGCCAAGTCGAAAGAGTGCTTCAAGACGATGGATGAGCCTCCGTCTATTGGGGCCATGCGCCCATGATCCTCACGATCTCCGCCATCATTTTCCTGCTGGCGGCCAACGCCTTTTTCGTCGCCGCTGAGTTCGCCCTCGTCAAAGTTCGTGGCTTGCGCATTGAATCGCTCGCCGAGCAGGGAGGTTCGCGTGCCAAGTTGACGCTGGATATCCTGCAGAACATCGAGGCTTATCTCGCGGCTTGTCAGCTCGGCATCACCATGGCCTCGCTCGGGCTGGGCTGGGTCGGCGAGCCGGCGGTCGCAGCCTTGCTCGAACCCTGGCTGCGGCCCCTCAATCTCGATCCTGCCGTGCTCCATAGCATCGCCTTCTTGATCGGTTTTCTGGTGTTTTCGTCGCTACACATCGTGGTCGGC
Source organism: uncultured Geminicoccaceae bacterium (assembly GCA_964412385.1). Classification (GTDB taxonomy): domain Bacteria; phylum Pseudomonadota; class Alphaproteobacteria; order Geminicoccales; family Geminicoccaceae; genus JBGSYN01. Next base: position 22,500 of record CAYPOV010000003.1, on the reverse strand, counting down.
GAGCAAGTCCCAAAGACCTTCGCCATTCGCCGCCCTGAGCCTATGTCCCTTTGGGTCGCCTATCCCCTGCATGGGTTCTTCGTGCTTTGCTACCCCTTGAATTGGGGCCTCAACCGTGCCGCACGCGCTTGCCTCAATCTCATCGGCATCGAGGAGGCGAGCCACATCGAGGTCTATTCGGGCGAAGAGCTCAGAGGCATTATCCAATCAAGCCATCAGCATGGCAGCATGCGCAAGCATGAGCTTGACATGCTGGGCGGCATTCTCGATCTCGAAGAACTCGAGGTTCACGAGATCATGACCCATCGCAAAGATGTCGTCACGATCGATGCCGATATGCCGCTCGGTGACGTGATCGAACTTGTGAGAAGCTATCCCTACACGCGCTATCCGATTTGGCGCGGCGAGCCTGACACCATCATCGGCGTGCTCCATGCCAAAGATGTCTTATCGGCGGTGTTTAGCGAAGAGTCGGAAGACCCGATCGATTTGGCCGAGCTCGCCGTCCCGCCTTGGTTCATTCCTGATACCGCCTCGCTGCATCATCAGCTCTTGGCCTTCCGGCAACGGCGCGAGCATCTTGCCATCGTCGTTGACGAATACGGCGCCATTATGGGGATCGTCACGCTCGAGGACATTCTCGAGGAAATTGTCGGCGAGATTGCCGACGAAAAAGATATCGAAGTTCCCGGCGTGAAACTGCAGGGCGACGGCAGCATCATCGTCGAGGGACGCGTCACCGTGCGCGATCTCAATCGGCAGTTTCATTGGCAATTGCCCGATGATGACGCTGCGACCGTTGCAGGCATGGTGATCAATCATATCGAGCGGATCCCGGAGATCGGCCAGCGCTTCTTGATCCACGGCTTCCGGATTGAGGTCTTGCGACGCCAGAGGCATCAGGTAACGCTCATGCGGATGCGTGCCGTGGAACCCGCTGTTTTCGAGCAACCGAGCGAATCTGACGCCGCCAAGACCGTCGCGCAGGAAAGCCACGCTCGCTAGGAAGACCACGACCATATCTCGTGCGGAAGGCACGTCCGCAAAGCCACCCATCATAAACCGTGTGACATTGACGAAGGATTTCGCCGAATGGTGATTTATGGGGTCGCAATCATCGTCCTCCTTTTTCTCTCCGCCCTCTGCTCCGGCTCGGAAACCGCCATGACCGGCGCGTCTCGGGCCGAGATCCACCATCGCGCCACCGGCGGAAACCGCCGCGCACGGCTGACCGAGCGCATGATGGAAAATCAAGAAGGGCTGATCGGCGCCCTGCTTTTAGGCAACAACATTTTCAATATTCTCGGGACATCGCTGGCAACGAGTCTGCTCCTGCAGCTCGCAGGTGAGGCCGGCGTTGCCGTTGCGACTTTCCTCATGACCGTCCTTGTCGTGATCTTCGCCGAGGTCTTGCCCAAAACCTACGCCATCCGAAATGCCGAGCGCATGGCGGTCATGGTCGCACCGGCCGCATGGTTGCTTGTCACCGTTCTGAAGCCGGCCACGCGCGTCATTCAGTTGATCGTCTCGGCCATCATGCGGGTCTTGCGCATGGACCGAACCGGCTCCGACATCGTCTCCGTGGTCGATCAGCTAAGGAGCTCGCTGGCGCTCTACACGCGCTCCGGCAAGCTCGCCAAGCACGATCGCGACATGCTCGGCGGCATCCTCGATCTCGGCGATCTCGAGGTCGAGACGGTGATGACGCATCGAAGTCAGATGGTGACGCTCAACGCCGATGCGCCGTTCGAGGAGATCTTGGCGACTGTGAGCGCCTGTCCCTATTCGCGTCTGCCGGTCTGGCGTGACAGCTCCGATCACATAATCGGCGTGCTCCACGCGCGCGACCTGCTTCGCCTGTTCGAGAATGCGCCCGAAGTGACCACTGCCATCGACATCGCATCACTCGTGCAAGACCCATGGTTCGTGCCCGATACCACCTCGGTGCGACAACAGCTCTTGGCATTCCGCCAGCGGCGGGCGCATCTTGCGATCGTCGTCGATGAATACGGCACGATCATGGGACTTGTGACCCTCGAGGATATTCTCGAAGAGATCGTCGGCGAGATCGACGACGAGACCGATGTTGAGAAATCCGGCATCAAGGCTGACAAGGACGGCTCAGCGATCGTCGAGGGCCGCGTCCCGCTTCGCGATATCAATCGCCGTTTCGACTGGGATCTGCCCGATGATGAGGCGTCGACGATTACCGGGCTTGTTCAGCAACATGGCCGGCGCATGCCGAAACAGGGCGAAAAAATCGTTATCGGCGCTTACGAGATCGAGGTTTTGAGGCGCCAGCGTCAACGCCTTGTTTCACTTAGAATTACGCGCCTTAAGAGCTGAACCCTAGGAATTTATGAGGTATCGCTGAAGGTTTTCCCGGACCGCCTTGTCAATCGTCATATCGAGCTGGCCCAATAAGCCGTTGATGGCGTTCTGCGCATCCGCCTCCTCGCCGATGGCACCTGTCCCTTCGAGGATCGGGCGGATTCTCTGGACATGCGCTTCGGCAAAGTCGGCTTCGAGGCCGCGTTCGTCGATCACCGCGACACGGACCCGGAGATTGGTGTCGATTTCTCCTTTGGCTTCGCGCGTGAAGAAACCTCGAAAGCCGCCCTGCACCTCGCGTTCGCGCTCAATGACACTCGCTTCAAGGATCTCGATGCGCAAGACACCAACGCCTCCTGTGGGAAGAAGGCGTCTTTCGAGGAGTGCTATGGCTTGAGTGGCCAGCTCTTCGCTTCGCCTGCGGTCAATGAATGTGGCGTCCTCGGGAAGCGTAGAGAGGTCGGAGAATTCGGCAATGGCGGAGGTGAACTGAAGGGGTGCCGACGAACTCGCGTAAGGGCTGGTCGGAGCCGGCTCGCGCGGTCCGCACGCGGCAAGAACTAGGAAGAGTGCAGCAATTGCACCGAAACGAAGAATCGAACGACGAGAATCAGTGACTTCGATCACGTAACAGCTCGGATAGTCGACCTGGACTGAAGTGATAGCGTCGATTGCAGAACTGGCAGGTTACGTCAACGCTTCCATCTTCAAGCCGCATATCGTCGAGTTCTTCACGACTGAAATGGCGAAGCACGGCAACGACACGTTCTTCACTGCAACTACACGCAGCGCTCAGATGTGTCGGCTCGTAAACACGAACGCCGTCCTCATGAAACAAGCGGAAGAGAAGTCTGTCGGGCGGCAATCCGATATCCAGCATCTCGGCATCGGTCGCTGTTTCGAGCAGTAGCATCGCACGCAGCCAGTCATCCGATGGGTCTTCCAGATGATCGGGCTTATCCTTCGGCATCGCCTGCACGATAATGGCGGCACCTCGCCAGTCGCCGCTATCGTCGTCCCGATCGATGGCGATCTTGATGCCGGTGGGCACTTGCTCCGACTGGCGAAAATAAGTTCGCATGGTATCGGTCAAGGATCGGTGATTGACCTCGACGATCCCCTGATAGACCTCGCCCCCGGTTGCCGTCTGATCAACCGTGAGAACCAATTGGCTGTGGCCCAAGAGCGCCGGCATCTCCGGCTCATCAAGGATCTCGACCGCCTCTTCGTCAAATGAAGCATAGCCGCGCATCGCACCGTCATTGGTGCAATCGGCGACAATCAGCGTGATCGGGCCATTACCCCGAACTTGAAGACTGACGCTGCCATCGAACTTCATCATGCCGGCGAACCCGCCGACAAGCACCATGAGTTCGCCCAAGAGGTCGGCAACGGGCCTGGGGTAGTCATGGGCTCGGAGCACCTGATCGACTGTACCCCCCAGACGGACGAAACGTCCGCGCAGTTGTGACCGCTCGATCTGAAAGGGACGAAGGAGATCGGTGACAGGTGCGTATGCCGACATGGTTATCCGACTATGGTGCTATCATGGCCCTTCAGCAACCAGGCAAGGATCGCTTTTTGCGCGTGCAAACGGTTTTCGGCCTCATCGAAAACGGCACTCTTGGGACCGTCGATCACCTCGGCGGTAACCTCTTCGCCTCGGTGGGCGGGAAGACAGTGCAGGAACAATGCATCGTCACGGGCATGACCCATTAATTCCGCATCGACGCGATAGGGCTCGAGGATTTCGTGGCGGTTCTCGCTGTCATCGATCCCCATAGAAATCCAAGTATCAGTGAGCACGGCATCAGCCCCTCTGACGGCATCCACCGGGTCGTCGAAGATGCGCACGGCCCCGTTCTCACGGTGGACCCAATCCAGCAAGTCCTTGGGCGGCGCCATCGATGCCGGACAGGCGATATGGAGTGCGAACTCAAGCTTGACCGCAGCATGGACAAGCGACACCGCGACATTGCTGGTATCACCAGACCAAGCAAGTGTTTTGCCGCCGATCGGCCCGCGGCGTTCCTCGATCGTCATGATATCCGCCATGACTTGGCAAGGATGAGACCAATCGGTGAGCCCATTGACCACAGGCACGGTCGCGTTCTCGGCAAGCTCGAGGACTTTTTCGTGGCTGTCGGTACGGATCATGATGGCATCGATATAGCGCGAGAGCACTTTGGCGGTGTCGGCAACCGTCTCACCTCGCCCGAGCTGCATGTCTCTCGAACTTAACACAATCGCCTGGCCGCCGAGCTGATGGGCTGCCACCTCAAACGACACCCGGGTGCGCGTCGACGGCCGGTCGAAGATCATCGCCAGTGTCTTGTCTTTCATCGGGCGACCGATCGCCTGGCGATCTTCCTTGGCGAGCCTCGCTAGATCGAGGACTAGGCGCAGATCAGCTTTGTCGATGGCATCGATATCGATGAAATTGCGCGCCGCCGTCATCCGGAGAGTTCCGCGCCAACATCATGGACAGCCTGCAGCGCATGATCGATTTCCTCTTCGCGCAGGGTGAGCGGCGGGATCAAGCGCGCCACATTGTCGGCGGCCGGTGCCGTCAGGAGACCATGGTCGCGCAAAGCCGTGATCACATCGCCCTGCGGTGCTTCACAACGCATGCCGATGAGCAGCCCCTGGCCACGAATGCTTTGATAGACCTTGGGAAAGTCGGCGACGATCTGGCGGGCACCATTGAAGAGCCGTTCGCCCTTGATCCTCACGGATTCCAGAAATCCGTCCTCCAGCATCACCTCAAGAACGGCATCAGCAACGCTACACGCCAAAGGGTTGCCACCAAAGGTCGAGCCATGGGTTGATGCCGTCATACCGGAGGCTCCTTTGGCGGTTGCGAGCACGGCACCGATCGGAAAACCGCCGCCAAGACCTTTGGCGAGCCCCATAATATCCGGTGCGATTTTGGTATGCTCATAGGCGAATAGCGTTCCGGTGCGGCCGATTCCCACCTGAACCTCATCGAACACCAAGAGGATCCCGTGCTCGTCGCAGAGTTCGCGAAGGCCCTCCAGGCACTGAGGCGGAACCGGTTTGATCCCGCCCTCCCCGAGGATCGGCTCGATCATGATGGCAGCGGTCTTGTCGGTCACGGCTGCACGTGTCGCTTCGTGGTCGTTGAACGGAACGCGATCGAAACCATCGAGCAGCGGGGCGAAGCCGTCGATGAGCTTGGCACCTCCCGCCGCCGAGATACCCGCCATGGTGCGGCCGTGAAAGCAGCCTTCAAAGGTGACGATGCGATTGCGTTCGGGATTGCCCTTTTGCCAGTGGTAGCGGCGGGCCATCTTGATGCAGAGTTCCATCGCCTCGGCACCCGAATTGCAAAAGAAGGCGGTGTCAGCGAAGCTGTTGCGAACCAGTCTGTCCGCCAGCACTTCTTGCTCGCCGATGCGATAAAGATTGGAGACATGCCACAGCTTCGCGGCTTGCTTTTGCAAGGTCTCGACGAGCTTGGGATGGCCATGGCCCAGGCTGTTGACCGCAATGCCTGTGCAGAAATCGAGATATCGTCGTCCCTCCGTGTCGACCAGCCAGCTGCCATCGCCATGGTCGAAGACCACGTCGATGCGGTTATAGACAGGGAGAACGGTGGAGATAGGCGCGTTGCTGGTCATGTCTGGTCAGTACGGGATGGCTCTTGAGCGGAGCCGGTTGTCGGGACGAAGAATCAGCCTTCAAAATGGCTGGACCGTCCACGCCCTGTCAATCGCGGCGATGTGCCATCATGCTTTGAGTTTGTAACCGCGTCGCATGAGACGCAGCGCAAGCAGCCAAAGTGCAATATTCACGACGGCCAGAACCAGTGCGCCAATCAGGACCGAACCGTCCGAATGACCCGTGAAGCCAAAGCGCACGCCGTCGATCATATAGAAAAACGGATTGATCAGGGCGATCAAATGGAAGGGCTCCGGCAACCGCTCGATCGAATAGAATGTCCCGGAAAGAAATGAAAGCGGTGTGATCACGAAATTGGTGACGGTCGCCATTTGATCGAATTTCTCGGCCCATAACGCACCAAGGAAGCCGAGCAGCGACAACATCAAAGATGCCGCGATTACGAAGTAGATGACCAGCGGCAGGGAATGAACCGAAAGGTCGACGATGGGGAGCATCGCCAGATAGACAACGAGGCCAACCATACAGCCGCGCGTGACGCCGCCAGCGATCACGCCCAAAAGCAGTTCGCTCGGGCTCAAGGGCGGCATCAGAAGATCGACGATATTGCCTTGAATCTTGGCGATCATGATTGATGAGGAGGTGTTGGCGAATGCGTTCTGAACAATCGCCATCATGATCAGACCCGGTGCCAGGAACACGAGAAAGGGCAGATCGCCCACTGTGAGTGAGGCACGACCGAGCGCCAGCGAAAACACGGCCATGAAGACCAATGTCGTGATAACAGGTGCCATCACCGTCTGCGTGAAAACCTTGAAAAAGCGGCGGACTTCTTTGGCGTAGAGGGTCCAAAGCCCGATGACATTGACGTCACCGAAGGTGCCAAAGGTCGAACCGTCCAACGGACGTCTGATCTTGGGTGCGAGCACACTCGGTTTGGAGGCAATGCGGCGATCGAGCGTCGCTTCGTTCACGAGGATTTCCCTGATATTGTCCAGCGACTAGTAATCATAGCTCCAGCTCAGCCCTACCCCGGTTTGCGCGTCTTCGGTCACCTCCGTGTCGACAGAGAGCCTTGGTGTCAATTCCACTTCCATGCGCGCCTTTCCGGAATTATCGGCAACACCGCGCTCGACTTCGACATAAACGCGATCGGTGAGATATTCACCCGCGGTCAGCGCTGCATCGTCCTGGCTCTCGCCACTCACCGAAAGTGTGTCGAGGCCAACAAGCTGGCGGAGCGAGCCGAGCGCGTCCGGGCCGCCGCCGCGCAAGGTTTCAACGGCAATCGCCAGACGAACGCCTTGGGCCGGTGTGAGCTGTGACGATTCTTTGCCGAAGAGGAGATGAGAGATCACTTCGTCCTGTGGCAAAGGCGGCTCGCTGGTAAGCTCGATTTCGGGATCGGTGGCACGGCCCGTGACCTTGATAATGGCAAGGATCTCTTCACTCTGGGCTTGCGAGACGAGATTGATGTCGGGATCGGGCGGACTGCTGCCGTCGAAGGTGATGGTACCTTCCGTGATCTGATAGCGTTGACCGAGAAGATCCAGGAAACCCCGGCGATACTCGATCTGGCCGGAAATCACCGGCTCGGCGGTATCGCCGGTGATCGTGAGGGCGCCGCCCCACTCGGTATCGAGCCCACGCCCACGAATGAAGATCCGGTTCGCCATGTCGATGGCAAGATCGAGGCCGATACGAATCGGCGTGGAAGGCGCTTCGGTCTCGACGGGCTCCTCTCCCGGAGCATAGATTTCTTCGACCTCCAGGGTGTTGATCGTTGGCCCGCCGCCGCCTCCCGGTATCTGAAGATCAGCCTGATCGATCTTGAGCTTGCCCGTGATGTCGAGATCCTGAAACGATCCACCGGCGTCGATATCGCCGCTCAAGAGTGCGGTGCCGAGATCGCTGTCGAGCGCTAGAAGCTGCTTGATCGATAGATCAACGTTAAAGGCGTCTTTCGAGGCCGGATCCCTAAGGTCGACAAAGCCTTCTGCACCGATCGTGCCTTTGCGGTTGTCGCGCGCCTCGAACTGCTGAATGTCGATGCGATTATCGTTCGCGGCGAGCACGATATTGACGTCGCGAAGTTCGGCCCCGCTGAGACTATCGGCGATCGATGCGTTTTTGAGTGAAACCTCACCATCCACCAGCGGATTGTCGAGAGCCCCACCGAAGGTCAGATCGATGGCAAGCGGACCGCTCAGATACTGATCCTCGATCGCGGCAATAGCGGAGATGCGCTCCAATGTGGTGTGAAGCGAGGCTTGGCCCTCGATCGGCGCATCATCGGCAAGCTCGAAGGCGAAGGGCTGAAGGCTCAGTCCGACGGGTAGCGATGCGGTGACTGAAGCCGGATCATCCGACAGCCCGGTGGCCTTGAGATCCGCCGCAAGTCTGCGGTCGGCATAGTCGACCTTGAGATCGATGTCGGATTCGATATCGAAATCGGCGGTATCGGGCGCGAATGAAGCGATGGTTGCATTGGCGTTGACGACAGGTGCAGTGGGCGCGCCGCGGGAAGTCACATCCAATCCGAGCGTGCCGCGAAGTGCCGGTGCCCCGAATTCCTCGAGCATCGCCAAATCGAGATCGCTCAGCCGAACATCGCCTCTTGCCTCCTGTTGCGTCAGACCGACATCGGCCGTGAGCCGCGCATCACCGAAGCCGAGATCGAAATCGCTCACCTCGATGTCGCTTCCGCCGACCCGCACGGTCGCCGGTTGCGCAAGGGCCAACTGTTTCGAACCAATAGTGCCATCGAGCGCCTGGATTACTACAGACTTGACGTCGGACTGCGCATTGATCTGCGCTTGAGCATCGAGCGCGATCTCGATTTCGCGGGCAGCACCATTGGCCGTGACGGCAAGAGCAAGATCGGAAAGCAGGCCCTCAGCCTTGACGGTCAGGTCACGAACCACCGCACCGGGTGCCGAGAAGGTATCAAGCGTGAGGTTGAGGTCGACATCGGGCTCAGTGGTCGCCGCATCGACTGTACCCTGAAGGATCACCTGCTCGATGGTGCCGAAATCGCCAACAACACCATTGGTCTGAAGATCGAGAACGACATCTTGGGCGCCATTATCCTCAGTTGTAGCGGCATTGATGAGAACCCGGCCTTCTAGGTTTTGGCCATGCCAGCGCTTGAGCGCGTCAAGGTTCTCGATCGAGCCCTCGACTTCGGCATTGGCGAGCGAGGTCGCCAGATCATAGGCGGCATTCGCCTCGATCCGCGTCTGCGGCGCCGTGATCACCAGGTTTTCGACAGTGGCCACATCGTCCTTCAGCGCATAGTCGCCGCCTAGTGTCAGCTCGTCGTCCTCGACCGACGCCGTCAAGCCGACCGTGCCGTGCGGCTGATCCACAGCGCCGCGCTGGGTTGCCGTAAGCGTCAGGGTGTCGAACCGCTGATCGGCCGCTTCGAGACCGGATGCCGTGACTCTCAGATCCGTATGCGGCTGGTCGATCGTGCCGCTCGCGATCACCGAGAGATCGACTTGGCCCGCGAGATTGGTTCCGGCAACGGACGTAAGTTTCGAGAGATCGGCGATCCTTGCTTCGAGGTCCGCCGAAAGATCTTTGCTCTCGAGATTGGCGTCGGCCTTGCCACTCAAGGAAAGCTCCGCCGCCGTCAGCTCGAGCTTGGAAACCTCGATGGCCTTTTGTTCGCTGAACTCGGCATTGACGGTCAAATCGGCCGTCGACCCGACAAGCTCCGCCGCACCCGGCGGCAGGCCCACCAGGTCCCGGGCCTTGAACGTCAGTTCCGCGCGGATTTGCTGAAACTGGGATTCGATCGCCACCGGAAGATCGAGCCTGAGTGTTCCGTCGAGATCGGGTGCCGCGTCAGGCGCATAAGTCTGAACGACCGGTTTCAGTGTCGGAACGTCGATCGTGAGGTTGACCGATCCGGCAAGCTCCTTGATGTCAAGATCGCCCTGTGTATCGAGGCTTGCGGGGCCGGTCTCGATACGCAATTGCTCGAGCTCGACGCGCTTTTGGTCATAGACATCCGCCGCCACGTGCAAGGTCAGCTTGTCATCGATCAAGAGAGGTTTGTCGCCCTGCCGCAAACCGACAAATGTGCCATCGAGCGTTGCGCGGCCCGATGCGGCACCACTGTCAACCGGCTTGGTGGCGTCAGCATTGAGTGCAAGGGCAAGCGATTCCAGCGAGAATACGTCATAGGCAATGCCGCGCCCGTCGATCTCGAGCGTTGCTTTCGGCTCGAGCAGCGCCCCTGTGCTCTTGAGATCGAGCGAGACACTTCCGGCAAGCGGCGCTTTGGCAAGGCTCGAGGCACGCGCGAGATCGTCAAGTTGTGCACTCAAACTGACGTCATGCTGTTGCTGATTGAGATCGACCGTTCCCTCGGCACGAAGGCGCGGTCCAGCCGTCTCGAGATTGAGTTGCGCAATCTTGAGTAGGCCGGGATCACGGAAATCCAGCGTCGTTTCGAGATCGATCGTCTCGCCGGTGAGTTCGGCGACGTCGCTGCCTAGGACTTGCTCGTCTACCGTGAGATGGGCTTCGAGACCAACGCCAACATGATCGGTGTAGGCAAGATCCAGCGTGCTCGAGAGTGTGGCGAGGTTTTGGGCATCGAGGTCGAGCTTGCCGTGCCAGTCGCTCAGCGGTCCCGCACCTTCGAGATCGAGCTTAAGATCGCCGGCTTGCGGCATCGAGGTGACCTCGGCCAGAAGCCCGCCTGTTTCGTGAGCATGAAGATTGATCGAGAGTTCGGAGGCGACCAAGTCCAAGACAGCGTCGAGTGATGCATTAGCCGTATTCTGCTAAAGGCGCTCAATGCTGAGAGCGAGATCGAGCATGTCATTACTCTCGGCGACACGAGCATACCCTGAAAGAGAGAGCGTGACGGCCTGGCCGATCACCGGCTCGCCGATCACGATCCGCGCAATCTCCAGCCGATCGAGGGCTACGGGTGGCAACGCTTCGGGAAATTGAGGCGGAGGAGGAAGGCCTGCGTCTTGCGTTTCTTCGGCCGGCGGAGCTGTCGAGATCGGCTGTCTCATTAGCTCGATCGACGAAGCCTAGAGATTGGCAATTTCGGCTCTCAGATCGACGAATTTGCGCCAAGCAATTTGCAGTGAGAAGTCATCGACGGTGAGCCAGACGCCTTCACTGTCGCTAACGCTCAGTTCATCTAGCCTGAGGTCGAACGGCGGTGCGCCTCTGAAGCCTTCGAGCTTCAGCGCGAAATCGGGCCCGGAAGCGAACTGGTTGGCCATAGTGACGACCTGGTCCCTCACCGGCTGGAACTGCAGGACCACGAACAGGCCGATCAGCAGCACGATGGGCAAGGATATCAGAACCAGGAGGCCCCAAAAGACGCGGCGCAGCAATTTCAACATGAATCAGTTGGTCAGATTTCCAGCGAGGAAATTTCTTTAGAACGCCTGACCGATACTGACGTAGAGCTGGAACAGATCATCAACACCCTTTCTTCGATTCACCGGGAAGCCGACATCGACACGCAATGGACCGATAGGGGTAATATAGCGCAGCCCGGGGCCGACGCCGACTTCGAGATCATTGTCGAAGTCGGGTAACACGGAATCGTAAACGGTTCCGGCATCAACGAACGCGACCAGGCCGATCTCGGGCGTGATGCGGTATCGGATCTCACCGCTCAATTCCAAGAGCGAACGGCCGCCGATCGGGTCGTCATCCTCATCAAGCGGGCCCGCTTTCTGGAAAGGAATGCCACGCACCGACCCGCCACCACCGGCGTAGAAGCGCTCGTCCGCAGGGATGTCTTCGCGGCTGGCACCGTAGATCGAGCCGACACGGCCCCTGAATGCCAAGACGAGGCGCGGATCGTCGATAACCTCGAAATATCTCGTGTGGGTGACCTCGTTCTTGAAAAACCATGTCCCGTCGGCACCCCTCTCCGACGTGTCGTAGAACGGCGTTGAGTTAATCAAGACACGCCCACCTTTGGTTGGATCGAGAAGGTTGTCGCTGAAATCCCAATCCAATCGCGCCGGGAAGAAAAGAAGGGCGACGCGGTCTTCTTCCTCCCCACGTTCTTGAACTTCGGCCAATCTGTAGGCAATGCCTAGAGAGCCGGTGACACCTTGGCCGAACGGGCGCTCTACGCTGAGGCTGGTCTGGATGCCGCGCCGCTCGAAAGCATCGGTGTTTTCATAGCCCACGACCGAGTTGGAGACGATATCCCAATTCCTAAACGGTGTGTCGGGTTTGCGGATGTTCAGTGACAGATTTTGTCTTTTTTGTGACACGCGGCCGTCGATGCGCAATCGCTCGCCTGCCCCGAAAATATTGCGATTTTCCCAGAAAGCGCGCCCGAAAAGACCTTCGTCGGTTTGATAGCCGGCGCCAAAGCCAATGGTTCGGGACTTGCGTGGTGTCACGTCAAACGTGACCGGCAGTTGATCTTCGCCATCGAGGCTTTCCGGGGTGATCGCCCGCACCGTCGAGAACAATCCGGTATCGGTGAGGCTCTTTCGAGCGTCGCGCAGTCGTTCGGGCGAGTAGGCTTCGCCGGCTGTGAGATTGACCCGCTTTTCGAGCCAGTCTTCGTCGATTCCCTTGGCACCTTGAAAATCGACATTGCCAAAAGGTGTCAGAGGGCCGGGATCGATGTTGAGGGTGACATCCATTGTTTGGGCTTCGCGATCGACGATGATCCGGCGGTTGTCGGCTTTGGCGAACGCGCGTCCTCCGTCCTTCGCCTGATCGACGATCTCGCTCTCCGCATTGATCACAGTGTCGGCACGCGCGGGTGCACCCTGCACAAGGCCGAGGGGGGCAAGTGCCGGCTTTTGGTAGTCCTCCGGCGTGCCGATGACGTTGACGACAATTCGATCGAATGTGAAGCGCGGTCCTTCATCGACGGTGAACACCAATTTCGCAGGCTCGGGCTTCGCTTCCACGCTCGGTTGGCCGTCTTCATCGACAGTGGGTTCCGCACCGCTTGGGGGTGTGCCCGGCTCCTTCAAGGAAAATTCGACACTACCGTCATAGTAACCCTCAGAATGAAGCACGGATGTCAGCGTGCCGACATCGTCGCGGCCACGCCTTCGGATGTTGGTAAGGCTACGCGGAGGATCGTTCCTGTTCCGGACCGCCGATGACGCTCCTCTAAGTTCACTTAAGAGGTCATCGCTGACATCGCCCTCGAACTCCACGTCATAGGGTATTGTCGGCCTGTCATCTTGAATAGGATCCCGATCCAAGCCGCCTTCATCTTCGGTGGTGGAGCATGCCGCCAGAAAAAGCAGCGCTGACGCAGCAACTCGGCGCAGACGATGAGTGATGGCGCTAAGGGTTTTGCATCGCGTCCAATCTTTGCTCCCAGGCCCAAGCCGACGCCACAATTGCTTCAAGATCGTCGAATTGTGGCTGCCAATCGAGTGTCTGGCGCAATCTCTTGGTGTCAGCGACCAGTTCTGGGGGATCACCCGGCCGTCGTTCTCTGATCTCGATTGGAAAATCGATCTTGGTAATCTCTCTGACAGCGGTCAAAACCTCTTTTACACTGAAGCCTCGGCCATAGCCGCAATTGAGGATCTGCGACTCGCCTCGATCCAGCAACCTCTCAAGGGTCAAGACATGAGCGAGCGCCAGGTCACTCACGTGAACGTAGTCACGGACACAAGTTCCGTCGCGGGTCGGATAATCTGTTCCATTAATGTACATACCCGACCGCCGTCCGAACGCTGTTTCGCACGCGACTTTGATGAGGTGCGAGTTGTCGGGCGTGGCTTCTCCCAACTGACCGGACGGATCGGCACCGGCAACATTGAAGTAGCGCAAAATGCCGAACGTCATCCCATGAGCCTTGCCAATGTCCATGAGAACGCGCTCGGCCATAAACTTGGATGCGCCATAGGGATTGATGGGATCGAGCGGCGTATCCTCGTCGATCAAGGGTTTTCCGGGGATCCCATAGACGGCCGCGGTCGAGGACATGACGACACTGTCGACACCACATTGCTGGCATAAGTTGAAAAGGCCAATCGAGTTCGCCGTATTGTTCCAATAATATTTGGCCGGGTCCTCCATCGATTCGCCCACCCAGATATGGGCGGCACAATGGATGACGGCACTGAATTCTTTGTTCTCGAGGATGCCGCGCAGTTTCTCGGTATCGGCGATATTGCCCTCGATGAACTCAGCATCGATCGCGGCCCAGCGATGTCCCGAATAGAGACTATCGAATATGACCGGCTCAAAACCGTGTTGGCTCAAGCTCAGCGAGATATGGCTGCCGATATAGCCTGCACCACCTGTCACCAGTACGCGCCGCGAATGACTCTCGCCCACACGAAGCTCCCGCAAGCTGTTGCCGTTCAATTGCAGTGCGGGTTTGGCTAGTCGGAGAGATTAATGCAATCCTTCGTTAGCTTGCTGCCTCTGCTGTTTTCTGGCGCATGTCGAGCGGACGAGGTGGATCTCCGGTTCCGAGAAAGCGCATGGAGCTTGCCTGCAGCACCAGGCAAGTGAGCCGTCCGGTCCAGCAAGCACCGGTATCGATCGCAATGCGGTTGGCGTAAATTTCCGGGCGATCCACAACGGTATGGCCATGAACCACGATTTTGCCGTAATCGCCGGTATGAGCCAGGAACTGATCGCGTATCCAAAGCATATCGCTCGACTTCTGGTCCTCGAGTGATCGTGCAGGGTTGACGCCCGCGTGAACGAAAAAATAGTCACCGAGGCTGAAGCCGAGTTCCATTGAATCAATGAAATCGAGATGCCGCTCCGGCAGCCGTTCGATCAGTTGTGCTCTTGCATGGGCGAGACGTTGCTGTTCCAAAAGGCCCGGGTCGAGCCTGACGCCATAGCTCACCAGCGTTGCATCGCCTCCATAGGCAAACCAGCTTGCGCCGTCGGTCTTGTCCCTGGCGAAATCGCGTAGCCAGACGTCATGATTGCCGATCAGCCAAACGGGTCGCACACCTTGGACGGGATTGTCGATGAGATGATCCAGAACCTCACGGCTATTGTAGCCGCGATCGACATAGTCGCCGAGATAGACGACGACATTGGTGGCCGGGTCCTGGATATCGATGTCTCTGGCGATGCGGGCATCAATGGCTTGAATCAGATCAATGCGGCCATGGATGTCGCCAACGACATAGACACGCAGACCCGAAGGAACTCGCGGCGGACCCTTTCTCGGCCTTTCCGCTTCCGCCGTCCGCGGTTTTTGGAACCAGCGGCTTATCAACCAACTCTCCCTTCACCCTTCACATGGCCCACTTGGCCAGTCTAACTGATCCGATCCAGGTGATATGTGACAAAAAAATACACCATTGACCTGCGACGATACGATTTCCCGCCCGATCGCGCCTCAAGGTCACCACTCGGCTTGCCTCTGGCCCGGTTGATCGACTACCACCGCAACAAGCAAATAAAGTTCCGTTTATTCAATCTCGGCGGAGGTCACTCGTCGACGACGTCCGTTGATTTTGAGGAAGAGGGTTCGATGAAGAGACTTCTTACGTTCGGCCTAAGCGCAACGGCAACTGTGGCATTGTTGCAAAGTGCCTTAGCCCAGCAAGTGGGTGAGCCACTCGGTCAGCAGGCAGCACCCCAGCAGCCTGTCGCAGAACAACCCAATCCCAATGTGGCGATCCTCAATCGCCGCCGGCCAGACTTCAGTCCGTTGGGCATTCGCGCGGGTCAATTCCTGATTTTTCCATCAATCGGCGTGCTCGGCGAGTATGACGACAATGTCCGGGCGACGAACGACGATGAAGACACAGACTACTCGGTGAGTTTTTTGCCGAGAATAACGGCTCGCTCGCAATGGTCGCGGCATGAACTCAATGCTACCACCTTTGGTGATTTCGCCTTCTTTGCCGATGACAGCGACAACAATTATCAAGATTTCGGTTTTGAGATCGACGGCACGCTGGACATCAACAGCCGCAATATCGCCTTTGGCGATGTCGGGATCGCTCGCGATCATGACCAGCGGGATGATCCAAGTGAGGCCGATAGTGATGATGTGACCCAGTTTTGGGACAGCTCCGCCGCACTCGGCTACCGCCACACGTTCAACCGCTTCTTCGTTCAACCTCGATTGGCCCTTCGCCGGCTGGGCTATGAGGAAGCCGGCGATGTCAGCAACGATGATCGTGATCGCACACAATATGGTGGCGATGTCAGGGTCGGGTTTTCGATTTCGCCACGCTTCGATGCGTTCGTGCAGGGACGCTATGTTCGTTCCGTTCGCGACACCAATAGTGGCGGCGGCGTCAAGCGCGATAACACGCGCTACATTGGCACTATCGGTACCGATATCGACATCACCGGCGTTATCTTCGGTGAGGCGCAAATCGGTTACGAGTTCACCGATTTCGACGAAAGCGACTTGGACAGCGAGCAGAATCCGTTCGCCGAGGCGGGGATCACTTGGAATGTCACCGAACTGACAAGTATTTTGTTCGATGCCTTTGTCGGCCTTGAAGATTCCACCGTGACCGTCGATGGCGAGGAAGCGTCGAGCGAATTCGAACAGCGCTATGGCATTGAGGTCCAGCACGAACTTTTGCGGAACCTCATTCTTGAGGCCAATGGTCGCTACGAACGATCGGACTTCGAGGGTGTCGATCGCACAGACAACACGTTTCGCGCAGGTTTCGGGGCAACCTATCTCGTCAATCGCAACATCTCGCTCATCGCCAACTACAATTACACGCATCGCAACTCCGATGTGGATGACCAGGAGTTCTCGCGAAACATCGTGCGCGTAGGCATCAATCTGCGTCTCTGATGTCGGAGATTGTGCTAGAGTGACGTATGCTTTGAATGTGTGGTGATCAGCTGTGATTGGGCACGGCTTGGCATGATCGCCAGATTGACATTCAGTAGTGGTGCGCACGTAGTTTAGCGGATTGCTTAGTGGTGGAGAATTCGATGACGACAAAGCTGCAATGGCGGCGGTTGACACGCCAGGCGCGGACCTTCGTAGCGGCATTTATCGTACTCGGTCTCGCCTCTTGTGGCGGGTCGGGAGGCGGCGGCTCACTGCCGACGGCAGACGGTACCGCGGAACTGCCGAATACAACCTACGCTCTCGGCCCCAATGACAGGGTCCGCGTGGTCGTGTTCAGGCATGATGACATGTCCGGTGAATTCGAACTCGATGGTGACGGCAATTTCGCCATGCCGCTCATCGGGGAGGTGCAGGCTGCGGGGCTTAGCCAGCGGGCGCTCGAAGACCAGATCGAGACGCAGCTTGCCGATGGCTATTTGGTCGAACCGCAGGTCAGTGTCGAAGTGCTGAACTACCGGCCATTCTACATCCTTGGCGAGGTCAATCGCCCCGGGGTTTACGAATATTTGAACGGCATTACGGTGATCAATGCGATCGCACTCGCGGGCGGTTACACCTATCGTGCCAACGAGAATTCGGTGCGGATCAAGCGAGGTGGAAGCAATTCCGACGGTGTGATCGTCTCCGATACGACGACCGTCTTGCCGGGCGATGTGATCGAGGTGCCGGAACGCTTCTTCTGATCGGAACGCACACCGGAATGCGCTGATGGCCCAGGCGAGCGAGGCGGCACTTCCCAAACGCGGCTGGCGCGAGGCTCTTGAAGTCTACGCCGATCGCCGTGTCGTCTCGATCCTGTTCTTGGGCTTTTCCAGCGGCCTTCCGATCATGCTGGTGGCCAGCACGCTCAGCGCCTGGCTGCGCGAGGCCGATGTCAGCCGCTCGACGATCGGTCTGTTTGCCTTCGTGTTTATGCCCTACACGCTCAAATTCGCGTGGGCGCCCCTCATGGACCGTCTGCCGCTGCCGCCTTTGACGACGTGGCTCGGCAGAAGGCGCGGCTGGATGCTCTTGACCCAGTTATGTCTGATCGGCGCCATTTACGGTCTCGGTCAATCCGATCCAGGGGTGGATCTCTACACTACCGCGCTGTTCGCCGTGCTCGTCGCCTTCTTCTCGGCGAGCCAGGATATCGTGATCGATGCCTACCGTGTCGATATCCTGCCCGAGGAGCAGCTCGGCGCCGGAGCCGCCGTCGTCGTCCTCGGCTATCGCATCGCCATGTGGGTCGCAACGGCCGGAGCCTTGGTGATCGCCGATCAGGTTGGCTGGTCCGGTGCCTATGCCACCATGGCGTTCTTGATGATCGTCGGTATTGCCACGGTCTTCTTCGTCCCTGAACCGCCCGGCTCGACCACGGCCATTCCGGGCGGAAGGCACGGGCTGCGCGCCTGGATCGTCTCCGCTGTGATCGATCCTTTCACCGATTTCTTCACCCGCCAAGGCATCAAGATCGCCATCATCATCCTGGCCTTTATTTCGCTCTACAAGGCCTGTGACGTGTTGCTGACGCTGATGGCCAACCCCTTCTATGTTGATGTCGGCTTCACCAAGACCCAGATCGGCGTCGTCTCTGGCACTTTCGGGCTCTTTGCGACGCTCGCAGGCGGCATCATCGGCGGCATTCTGGTCTACCGGTTGGGGCTCCTTAAGGCACTATTCGTGGCAGGACTCCTGCAAGCCGGTTCCAATCTGATGTTCGCGGCCCTCGCTTCGATCGGCGCCAACATGCCGTTCTTTTATCTCACGATCGCCGTCGAGAATGTCTCGGGCGGGCTGGGCACGGCCGCCTTCGTCGCTTACCTCTCGAGCCTCTGCAACATCCACTACACCGCCGTGCAATATGCGCTCTTGACCTCATTCATGCAGATGCTCGGTAAATATGTGATCGTGCCGTCATCCGGCTTTTATGCCGATGCCGTCGGCTGGTACTGGTTCTTCATCACCTCGGCACTCTTTGCCCTGCCGAGCCTCGGCCTCATCCTCTGGCTGCAGCGCCAAGGCGTTAAGCCTGTCGAGCGGCCCGCCGATGCCGCCCCCCAGTCAGCCTAGCCGGGCTCAACCCGACGCTGCCTGCGCACCATTGAGGGACCAGTCATATTCATAGCCGTCGACCGAGGGTGTCGTTGCCAAATGCGCCTTCAGATCCTCATCGGCATAGGTGTTGAGATGATCCAAGAGCTGCGCGTAGTCCTCGCCGAAATCCTCGCGAAACCACAAATAAATCTTGGATAGGGTGAGCGATCCATCCGGTTCGACCGTGACACCGCGCGGATCATTCACGAAAATCCGCGCCTGCTGATCCAAGACGCCATCGACATTGGCGCCCGTAAACGCCTGTTCATAGAGATCGGGACAGCCAATCGAGGCGCAATTGACGCCATAGTGGATTCGTGGATCGTTCCAAATCGGCCGCACGATCCCGTGCTCGATATCGTTGAGCGATAGTGGCCGCCCTTCGACCTCGACGAGTTCCTGGCCCCATGGCCCGATACTGAAAAAGCCTTCCTTGATGTCGCGGATCGAGTCCACGGGCTGATTGTCGACGATCAAGAGCACCGTTCGTGCAATGTAGAGATAGAGCCAATACGCGAGCTGTTCATCCCGGATCAAAGCGCTTACCGTTACAGCCTCCAGCGCCTCAACATAATCTTCTAGGGCCGCATGATCCTCTGCCGTCACCTGGTCATAAGCGACCAGATCCGTGCCCTCCTGTTGGAGAACGAGATAGTCGCTCAAGAATGCGTTCCAGGCCCCGTGATCCACGGTATCGGTCGATTGCGGCGCATGCGCCTGCCAATGCGAATCGATGAGCTCCGAATTGGGTGCCAGCGCCCGCTCAAGACTAAAGCCCAAGACAAAGGGCAAAGACAGCGGCAGCAGCCACCAGCGATGTTTCGTCAGCATCAGTAACCTCGCATGATTTGCGTCTGACTACCGAAGCTGGTCAGCATGCCGAACACGGGCAACACACAGAATGGCGAGCCGCCCGTGAGCGCGTTCTGGCTCTAGGGCTCGATCTTATCCATCTTGTGTACCGAGGCAGATTCCATCAAAGGTGCCCGCTTTTCCCTAGAACCTTGGATATGCGGCGAAGCGATGTGGTTCTCCAAATCCTCGTTACTCTCCCAAGTCTCGTGGAAATAGAAGAGATCGCCGTCGGTACGGTCACGATGCAGATCGTAATTGATGCAGCCTTTTTCTTGATGTGTCGGCGCGATCTGCGCCTTCAACAGCGGCAACAGCTCATCGCCCTTGCCGGCCTTCGCCTGAATTCGCGCAATCACCACAACCTTTGCCATTGCTCCGCCTCCCGCAATTTTGAGCACGATCCTGTCTCAAGCCCTAGCGGCTGGCGGGCAGCCCGGCAAGTAAGGCCGGCGACGCAGTGCTAGTTCTTCTTGATCCCGGGCGGAACGTAAGTGCGCTCGGCGACAGAACCCTCGGGCCCATAGACCCTGAGCATCACGCTGAACTCTCGATCCGAGACCGGCAGCCAATTGGCCTCCGGAACACCTCTTGGCTTGTGTTGTGCCATGTAGATCGAAATCGATCCGCTCGGATTCTTCTGCAAGCCGGGCGTGTAGCTGGCGACCGCGTATTTGCCGATGTCGTTTTCGATCAGCTCGATCGCTTCGGGGGTGTAGGCGGTGAGCGACCAGAACCGGCTTGCCTCGGGCTCTTCGCCGACCTTGAAGGTCAAGACATAGCCACGGTCGTGACTGCCATCGAGAATGTTTCCGTGGCGGTCGAGAAACGCCTGATAGTAGGCCGAGGTGTCGCGCGAATTGGCATATTGGATAAACTCGCTGATCGACGCCCGATCGAGCCTGCCCTGCTCGTCATCGGCCCATGCGCCGATATCGTTAAAGGTCACCCAATTGGTCTCGCCGGTATTGTTCACATAGTTGTCGATCAGCATTTGATGCGCTTTTTGCGCACCCTCTTCAAAGGGTGCCTCGCCGATTGATAGAATGTCCGCGAGCAGCTTGTTGAATTCGTCCGCGAGATCGCGGGCCCGCGTGGAAAGCGGCGGTGTCACCGGTGATTCCACGGCTGCCTGAAGCTGCCTCAGGAAGAACACCGGGAACAGCCGGATCAGTTCGTCGGCAGCTGTCTTGAATGGGATCCCATAGACAACTTCAGGAAGAACCAAGGTCCCGCCGCCCGTCGGATCGACTGAGTAATCGGAAAGCGATTGCAGCTTCAGCTCGCGGCGAAATGCCCGTGCCACGAGCTCCTTGTCCTGGCCATTGGCGTCGAACTTGTCGGCGCGGAAAATCAGCACCGGAAAATTATCCGGCAAGTCGACGACCGTCGGGCCAACAGGAAGTTGACCCGTATAGTCCGGTCCCTTCAAAACATAGCCACCGGGGTCCTTGATGCCGCTGTCATAAGTATTGCCGTATCGGTCCAGCAACAGCACCGAGAACGACACCGAGATATCGGGAACGGTCAGCACGGCAGGCTCGTCTTGCGCATGGACAAAGCCGCTGGTGTAGATCGTGTCGACATTGATCGCGACAACGGCCATGTAAATTGGCGTCACGCGCAAGGGACCCGCTAATCGGTTTTGCCCGCCGATCTGCGACTGATAAAAGGTGAACCAGAGCGGGTAGAACTCGATCAGATACTGTTTGGTGATCTCGCGGGCGAGATCGGCCGATCCGCCGTGGGCATGGGCGCTTCCCATATCAAGCGCCGTCAATCCGGAAAGCGCCGCAGCTCCTGCCGGAAGACCCTTCAATAATCCACGCCGACCTAACGGCGGATTGAACATAAATTTCTTGTTATACATTGCCCCTCACCCTCTCAGTTTGCGCTAGGTTAGAGGCAGGGTTAAAAGATACAACCAAATTCACCTTATGTGCGGTGATCGCGCACGCCTGCGGCGGGCTCTTCGAGGAGGCAATCCTCCTCGAGCTACTCCAGTTGTTTGGAAGAGCGATTGTCCTGTGAATGGTTAGGCACGGCGCTCAAAGAGGCGCATGGGCCGTACGTCCTCGACGCGTTCTCCTGCAGGTCCAGACAAGGACATAAAACCTGCCGCGAGGGTTGTATCGGATTGCGCGGTGGTTGGCGGGATCATAGAGCACATGAAAAAACGCGATCACGCGACGCAAGCTCCGGGGTGGTCTCGCAAACGGGACGATCGAGCGTGGCCCGGCCGAGACCCTGGCCCCGTCCGGTTGATCGAGAACGCCGATTCCATAGTCGGGATAAGCGCGGTTCTCATACCACTGCATGTAGCCGAACGGCACAACATCAAGACATGCGATCACAGGATGGGTAGGAGTCGCGCTCGCAAGGTCGCCGGAGTATACGTCTATGACGGCGTTACGCATGATCGGACTGTTTTGGTACCAAGGTCGCAGATGCTCCCTATTCAACCAATTGGTCAAAAGATCGAGATCTTCGGGCATCAAACATTGAAGTGACAGAAGTGTCACATAAGAAAATTCAAAAAAGCTGCCACCGACACAAACAAACCCGCCAAATGGCGCGAGGCGATCGCAATCAGACTTGATACTGCCACGGCAAGGGCACGAAGCTGTGTGTTGAGCCTGACCGGTCGAGATGGCCGAAGCCCGGGAAGGGCAGATGCATGCCGGTGAAGAGGGTTCGATCGGTTACCAGCTGATCGAAGACTTTGGTGCGTGGGAGGACGGTGGCGCCCAGAGCGACACCAGCCC
>CAYPOV010000002.1:0-46753 GCA_964412385.1 uncultured Geminicoccaceae bacterium | reverse complement strand
CTTGAAACAGTCTTGCGAAGAGGAGGGTGGCGGACAATGCGTATCCATCACCGAATCAGGCAGGCGGATGCTTGAGCAAATGTGGCCGGTCTATGCGCAGGCGATTGAGGAATCGCTCGGCAGCCGATTGCGTGAGGAGGATACTCTCAAGTTAGTGGCGCTTCTTGAAGAGCTTATTCCGGCATCGAACGACAAGGCCTGACGATGACGCGAGGAACTCAGGTAGCGGTCGCGTTGCCGCGCGCTTGCGCGCGAGCACGGGCTCTGAGACGAAGTTTACCGATAATCGAAAAGCGATCGATGAATAGCTTGCCGTCCAAGTGATCGACTTCGTGGAGGAGACAGACAGCCGGCATGCCTTGCAGATCCTGCTCGAAGACCTTGCCAGTGCGGTCTTTTGCACGCACCTCGACCCGCGTTGCACGCCAGACATTGCCGACGACGCCGGGGACCGACAAGCAGCTTTCTTGGACGACGCCCCACGCAGATTTCTTGAGAATTTCCGGGTTGATGAAGACTTCAGGGGCAGATTGGTCCTCAGAATGATCCATCACCATGATCTGACGCTGGTCGTTCACTTGCGGTGCCGAGAGACCCATTCCATTCTTGGCGTGGAGCGTTTCGATCAGATCATCGACCAAGCGCCCAAGATCATCATCGAACGCTGCCACCGGCGCCGATTTCAATCTCAGACGCGGGTCGGGATGCTCAAGAATCTCAAGCTGGGGCATAGTGATTTTTCAGGTCGAGCGCGCTGAATTATCAAGCATCGGTTCGTCGAGACCTTGGCCGTCGATGGTCGACGCTCCGGCGCTGCCTCGCTCGCGCAACTTTCTGATCATCGGCCATGTCGCAGCGACGGTGATCAGCAGGAGCACGATCTCTAATGCGTAGACGGTGATGTAGCCGCCAGCCGCCTGACTGAACTCGCCGATCCCATCGGCCGCCGCCAAGCCTGCGTTGACGAGATCGCGCATGGTACCGCTGAGTGCCACGGCGACGCCCGCAGCCGTCGCCTGGACGGCACCCCAAGCGCCGAGGGCGAGCCCCGCCTGTTCTTTGGGTGCGCGGTTCATCGTCGCCGTCAATGTGCTATGACCGAACACGGCGGCACCGAACCCGATGAGAAAATTCCCAGCGAGGAAGGCCAGCGACAAACCGAACGGTGCGGCCAGGATGATCAGCCCGAAACCGGGCAAGCCAACCAAGGCACCCTTGAGGATCATGCGATAGGGATCGCCGCCCCGCCCGAGAACATGCGAGGCAAAGCCGAAACCGAACAAGCCGCCAAGCGCCAGCACAGCCGTCAACGTCGTCGTGGCGGCGATGGTCCAGTTGAGGACCTGGCCGCCGAAGGGCTCGAGCAAGACATCGGCCATGCCAAACGCCATGGTGCCGAGACCGACAATCACCAATCGGCGGACGGCATCTTCGCCCCTGCAGAACAACGCCCAGGACTCCCGGAATGTCGGATCCGGCGGCGCCGCAGCACCTCGTGGCGGGCGCCTCGCTTCCTGTTTCCACATTGCGACGGCATTGAGAACCAGACAGGCGAGCGCTGCGCTTTGGATCACCTGGACCAGCCGGCCCGGCGTGAAATCGGCGAGTGCCGCACCGAAGACCAAGGCGCTGACCATCATGCCAAGAAGCAGCATGACATACATAAGGCCCACGACTTTGGGATGGGATTCCGGTGGCGTGAGATCGGTGGCAAGTGCCAGACCCGCGGTCTGGACAATATGGGCGCCGGCACCGACCAGAAGAAAGGCAATCGCTGCCGAAGAATGCCCCATCCAAAGTGGCAGGTTCCCCGATTCACCTTTGCCGGCGAGCACCAAAAGGGCGAACGGCATCACCGCAAAACCACCCCACAAGAGGAGCGTCCCCTTCCAGATGAAGGGCACGCGGCGCCAACCGAGTTCGCAGCGGTGAGTGTCGGATTTATAGCCGATGAGCGCGCGAAACGGTGCGAAGACGAGCGGCAGGGCGATCATGATGCCGACGATCGAAGCCGGAACGCCCAGTTCGACAATCATGACGCGATTGAGCGTGCCGACCAGCAATACCAAGGTCATGCCAACCGACACCTGAAAGAGCGAGAGCCGCAAAAGGCGTGAAAGCGGCAGGTCCGGGGTCGCCACATCCAGAAACGGCATATAGCGCGGGCCGAGCGACTCCCAAGCGGCGACAAATTGCTTGACCGGATGCCTGAACATGCTCGTCCCGCGACCGGCTCGAGCCGGTCATCATGCTCCTATTGCTTGTCGGAAAGGACCTTGAAGCCGAAGAAATTGGAGAGCGGCGTCGGGTCATTGGAGAGGAGCGGCATGCCGAAGCTCTTTTGCCAATCTTGCTTACGCGGATAAACCGTCGTCCAATTGAAACGCTTGGAGAGCGGTGCCGGCTCATCGGATAGCAACGACATGCCCATGCTCTTATCCCAAGAAGCCTTCGGCGATTTAAGCAAGGGTAGATTGAAGCGTGACGATAGCGGCGCCGGATTGTCGCTAAGCAGACCCAGCCCGAGGAATTTCCTGAAGGAAAAGGGGCTGGCGCGGCTGAGATCGGTTGTCGATTTGGACGATTTGAGCGTGTCTATACCCAGGGCAGCGGAGAACGGCGCTGCGTTTGAGCGGATGGGCCGTGTGTCCTCCGTGTGGCTGGAAGTCTCGGCACCATGGCTCTCCAGAATACCCATGGCCTTGATGGCGCGCATGAAAGGTGGCCTTACGGCAACCAAGGACTGGCCATCTTTGAGCTGCTGGACGAAGTGATCCCGCTCGCTTCTCGGTACGAAACCGGTTTCGACCGCGGCCTGCACGGCATCGAGTTCGGACTCCTCCGGCTGGCCAGCGAGGAGCACTTTGTGCTCGATCATCTTGGCCGTATCGAGTTCCGCCGCGGCAGCCTCTGCGGATTCAGTGGTCTTGAATGACCCAACAACTATGGACATGACGGACCCTCCCCGGTTCGGCCCCAGCGATCATTGTCGTTTGCGATAATTGCGGGGTGGGACCAACGACCCAACCCCCAATCATATCAGTCTCGAAAAGGCTAGAAAACCTAGCCCGCACTACCCTGCCAGAAGGCAGCGAACCAAGTCGTGTTGCCGAGCACGGCGAAGTGAATGACGAACGAAATCAACGCTACCGCACCGAGGAACAAAGGCAGTCCTACGGTCGGGTTAACTACACACCAAATTCTTCCCTGATTCATCAGACTTTCTCCTTAACTTCCCCAAGGCGTAAACGCGAACGCCAGTAGATGAGCGAACAATGAAATGACAAAAAATACGCGCGCACCATCAATGATGTGCTTATGTAGCTCTTCCGACTCGCGAATCGTGAGACCGGTCGGCCAAATCCGATTGGGATCGTCCAAATCGGCGGTTTGCTGTTCAGCCATGTGTTTCTCCCTCGATACACACTCCCCCTCGGTCGAATAGGCTCCCGAGGCCCTTGTAAGCTACGGCGACCAGCCCACATGTGTCAAGCTAAGATGACGCTTTTTGTTGTCATTAATCATTGACAGCCTGCCCGCTCACATCGAGAGAACGTGGAACTATTCGACGACTCCCGAGAAACACTTGTTTGCAGCGAACGGCGAACGAGGTAAGAAGTTGAGATGGTTGTAGGTGGCATTGTTGCGGTCGCCGATCGCGATTGCGCACTGAAACCCAATGAGACTTCACTAAAGAAACAAGACTACGAGAACTCCCCGTGGACACGATCGAATTCACTCGCTGGTTCCTGGCGTTCTTCTTTGCCGGGGTTGCGATCTTCTACTGGTTTCGCATCGCCATCCTCACCCGAAGTTTGCACAAGTCGCCAGTCTTTAAGGGCGCTCCCGGAACACTCCACTATGCTTCGCACATCGCTTTTAGGGTCTTTCGCGCGTTGATCCTCGGCGTTTGTGTTGGTCGCCTCATCTGGCCGCCTTTTGATCAATTCATCGTGCCATTTGACATTCTCTGGCATCCGGCCGTGCTCATGGTGGGCAATACCTTCCTCTTGGCAGCATTCTTCGCGATCCTTTTTTTGAACCTCACCATGGGTCGAAATTGGCGTTCGGGGACGCGAGACTGGGACGAGACGGAACTCTTGACCAAGGGCGCGTTCGCCTTTTCGCGCCATCCTATGATGCTTTGTGTGCTTCTAGGACAATTGGGGTTCTTTTTGGCCCTGCCTTCGCTTTTCTCGTTGATTTGCCTGATCGTAGGCATGTGGGCGGTCTTGGCGCAGGTCAGTGTTGAAGAGCGGATTCTCGAGAATCGGCACGGTGCTTCGTTTGGCGATTACGCACGACACACCTCAAAATGGCTGCCGTTCGGTCACCCTTTCGTCAAAGGGAGAGGGACTGACGGTCAACCGAGAGGCTCTGGATCTTCGCCTCATCAAGCGTGACGCCAAGACCAGGACCTTCGGGAACGGTAATCGCGCCATCTTTGACCTTTAATTGTTCCTTGACGATCCCGCCGTCAGCGGAAGGAAAGTGACCGTCGATGGCATGCCGCACGGCCGGAAGGGCTGCCGCGAGGTGAAGATTGCAGGCGACACCGATGTCCCACTCGCTTTCGAGCGTGCTGTGGATGCCAAAGCCCAGTCCCATCACCTCACAAACCGCCGCCAGATCACGGACAGCTGTCACACCGCCCCAATGATAAACATCGCCCAAGACGATATCGACAGAATTCATCTGAATGGCGCAGGGAATGTGCTCGAACTGGATGACACACATATTGGTGGCGAGTGGTGTTCGCAGATGGCGTTTGAGGCGGGCCATGCCCTCAATGTCGCCCGTCGGATCCTCGAAATATTCGAGATTGAGCGGGTCGAGGCGAGTGAACAGGCTGATCGCCCGGGCCGGGCTGTAGCCGGCATTGGGATCGAGCCTCAACTTCATCTCCGGCCCGAACGCCTCGCGCAGGGCGGAAAGGGCGGCAACGTCCCAGTCGGGACTGATAGCGGCACTCTTGAGCTTGATTGAGCCGATCCCTGTCTCGCCGAGCTTGCGACGCGCATCGCCAACCAGCCGGTCGACATTGCCAAGATCGGCAACAAAATTCTCGACATCGTTGCGTGTTGCGCCGGCTGCGAGCGGCACGGCGCTCAGTCCCTTGACGACCCGAATGTGCTTGCGGCAGGCACCACCCAAGAGATCGAACAGCGGCCGATCCGCATGTTTGCCTTGAAGATCGAAGAAGGCCGTTTCAATTGCACCGTAGGCGATCCAACCATTGCGGCCATTGCGCTGATGGAAATTCGCTCGCGCAAAGTCGAACCGGAATAGAGCTGCGTCGTGGGGATCGCGACCGAGACTCTCCTTGGCGATCAGGCCGGCGAGCCTCCAACTATCGGGGTGGCCCGAGCATTCACCAAGACCGACGCGGCCGCACTCCGTGAAAAGACGGACGATGGTTCGAAAATGCTCGCTGACGGCGTTATGCGCGGTCACTTTGGTGCCGACCATCGGATAGCGCACACGATCAAGCTCGGCGGCAACGATTTTCATAGGCCAAGTCCCGGCGCTTGAGACACCATCCTCGTCCCGGTTTCGCCGCTTGCGACGAGAACACCAGCATTAACGAGACGGCTCGAGGCCGCGAGTTGCATCGCCAGCGCTTCGCCGATGGCACCATGACGCCTTGCGTCTATTGCGACGTCGATCAGATAGGTGCGGGCGAGCGCCAATCCTTTGAGAAAGGCCGATGGCCCGCCGAGGACAATCGGATCGGCAAGCCAGACATCGAGGCTCTGCGCTCGAAGCGCATGGGCCAGCTCATCAAGGTTGTCGATGGCCATGGCCATCTCGGCTGCGTCGGGACGCATCCCCAGCGAGATTCGTTCTTGAAACGCGCCACCCAGCATGTGGGCCAGTGTCAGTCCGCACGATTGTGCCTGGAGATCGAAATAGGCGGTCTCGATGGCCGCACCCAGCAAAGGATGTGGGACAGAGATCTGACGAAGCCCGTGGAGATCAAATGGATCACGGCCCGCGAGCGAGGCTAAGACAGCGGCCGGATCTTCTGCGTTCTCAACAGCACCGCGGCCAACCAAGCCGCCCTCCGCTTCGAGACGGATCTCCAGGATATTGCCACGTTGATCAAAACTCGCCGTGCGAATGACGCTCATCAGGCCGCAATTTCGGTTGCCAAGAAGCCGCCAGACTGCCGCGACCAAAGCTGCGCGTAAAGACCGCCCTCTGCCAAGAGCTCGTTGTGATGGCCCATTTCGACGATCTTGCCCTGGTTCATCACGATCAGACGGTCCATGGCCGCGATGGTCGAAAGCCTATGGGCGATCGCAATCACGGTCTTGCCGCGCATCAGCTCGTAGAGCTGTTCTTGGATTGCGGCCTCGATCTCCGAATCGAGTGCCGATGTCGCCTCGTCGAGCAAAAGAATGGGGGCGTTCTTCAAGAGAACCCTGGCAATCGCGATGCGCTGACGCTGTCCGCCAGAAAGCTTGACGCCACGCTCGCCGACATGCGCGCCGAAACCGCTCCTACCATTGAGATCGCGCAACGTAGGTATGAATTCCAAAGCGTGGGCCCTCTCGGCAGCCGCCATGACCTCGGCACGGTCGACATCGGGACGGCCATAGACAATGTTGGCTTCGACCGAACGGTGCAATAGCGATGTGTCTTGGGTCACCATGCCGATCTGCGATCGAAGGCTCTCTTGAGTGACGTTGGCGATATCCTGCCCGTCGATCAGAACCCGCCCACCTTCGAGGTCATAGAATCGCAAGAGTAGATTGACCAGAGTCGATTTGCCGGCACCTGAGGGGCCAACCAAGCCAACTTTTTCGCCTGGTTGGATCGTCAGGGACAGATTGTCGATGACACCAGCGCCCTTTCCATAGTGAAACGTGATGTTGTCGTAGCGGATTTCGCCTTTTTCGACTTTGAGATCCGGGGCTTCAGAGCGATCGGTGACTTGATAAGGGCGGGAGATCGTCTCGAGCCCTTCTTGGACGGTACCGATATTCTCGAAAATACTGGTGACGACCCACATCACCCAGCCCGCCATATTGTTGATGCGGATGACGAGACCGGTGGCGAGGGCGATCGTGCCAATACTGATCAAGCCTTGGCTCCAGAGCCAGAGGGCGATGCCGCAGGTTGTGGTGATGAGCACCCCGTTCACTGCACTGACGGAGGTTTCCATGTAAGCGATCAGGCGAAGCTGGTCCTTGAAACGGTCGTTTTGCTCGGCAATCGCTTCCTTAGCATAGGTTTCCTCACGGTCGGCGTGGGCAAACAGTTTGACGGTGTGGATATTGGTGTAGCTATCGACCACGCGGCCCGTGAGGGTCGATCGGGCTTCTGACATGATGGCCGCCCGATCTTTGATGCGCGGCACGAAATATCGAAGGATGGTGGCAAAGACGCAAACCCACAAAACCAGCGGAATCGTGAGCCGCCAGTCACTACTCAAGAAAAGCACGAGAGCGCTCAGGGTGTAGATGCTCGTGACCCACATCGCGTCGGTCACCTGCATCACTGATTCGCGAAGCGCGGCGCCTGTCTGCATCACCTTGTTGGCGATGCGGCCCGCAAAATCGTTCTCGAAAAAGGAGAGCGACTGGCGCAACACGTAGCGGTGATTTTGCCATCGCACGAGATTGGTGAAGTTGGCGGTCAGCACTTGATCGATAACGACGACATGCATGCCCATGGCAATGGGACGCAAGATCAGCGCCACCAGCGCCATGAGGATCAAGGTGAGACCATGTTGCTCAAAAAACTGTGCCGGATTCTCGGCATCGCGGACATAGTCGACGATACTGCCCAGAAATGCGAACAAGGAGACTTCGATGAGCGCCGCGACGAGGCCGACGGCGAGCACAATCACCAGATGCTGGCGGACTTGCTTGATGTGATGCCAATAAAATGCCCAGAGCCCGGCAGGCGGCGGACCCTCGGGACCCGGTTGAAACGGATCGAGGCGCTTTTCGAACCAGCGCAACATGGGTATCTCCGATGGGCGTTCGGGTTGGCGGAATATGTCGGGACGAGGTGCCAGAGTATCGGCGTGTGATCGTCTCTTAGGCGCTGTCCAGCCAGAGATCCATCTTAATGTGGTCGATACCGGCCTCCTGGAAGATGGAACCGGACGCGACAAAGCCAAGGCTCTCATAGAGTGCCCTGCTCTGCACCTGCGCATTGAGAGAGATCTTTTCGATCTCCTGCAGGTGACAATGACGGATAGCGCCGGCAAGTATTCGTCGGCCAATTCCCCGACGGCGGTACGGCTCCGCTACGGCAACGCGGCCGATCTTGGCATATCCTTCACTCACGAGAATTCGAAGCGTGGCAACGGTTCTACCATCAAGCGAGGCAACCAAGTGGGTCGCCTCTTGGTCGGCATCATCCTGTTCGATTTCGACAGGCACGCCTTGTTCGAGCACAAAGACCTCATACCGCAATTCCTGTACCGGCGACCAAAGAGGTGACGGCAGTCTGAAGGTTTCCAGCTCTAGGACGTCAATATCGCTAGGTTTGTTGACTCTGTTCACCGTGGATCTGGTCCACAGGCAAGGATGATGCTAGCCAAATTGCAACTTTAAGTTGAGGGGATGGGTTTCTTGCAAGCAAGATTCCGAGTCACGGTTCTCGCCATCGTGTTGTGCGTGGCGAGTTTGATCAACATCAATCATGCGGTTGCGCAGTCCGACACGTCAACAGAGACGCAAGCAGCTGCCTCCGAGACCACGACACCTCGCGATGAGCTGCAAGCGCTTCGAGACATTTTGGACAATCCGGAAGCTGTCGAAGGCCTCAAACAGCAGCTTGACCAGGTGTTGTCTGATCAAGATGAGAGTGCAAATGGGACAACCCCGTCTGGCGACGCGGAAACTACGGAGAGGGACGCCGAAGTCCCAAGACTTTCGTTCAATTGGCAGCAAGCCCTTCCGACTGCGGAACGACTAACCGATCAAGTCGAGGCTTATGTTTGGGACCGGATCGATACGTTCGAACAGACATTGGTGCGTATAGCCAATACCGTCGACGATTTACCCGAAGTCGTCGACTGGATGACAACTTCGCTCGACGAGCGGCAAGAATGGCAGGGGTTTGGGGCCGTGGCGGTTCGTCTCTTGGGCGCATTGCTCGTAGGGCTGATTGTACTCCGTGGCATCGGCAGGTTGCTCCGCCCCCTCGACCGGAGGCTAGCCAGTTTTGAGGAAACCGGCCTACTGTGGAAGCTCTTGCGCGCCATCCCGTTGACGATCATTCGAGCTGTGCCGATCCTATTGTTTGCCGTGGCGATCAACATTGTCATCCTTCTGATATCGCCGGACTTTCGATTGCGTTGGGCGCTCGCCACCTCGGTGACGGCCATCATTAGTGTGCAGGTAATGATGCTCGTGGTTCGAACGACGTTTGCGCCTACAAGCCCGAATGCCAGACTGGTGCCCATAAGAGATGGTCCTGCGAAGGAAGTGACCCGCATGTTCAGCATCGTGTTGCGGCTCGCTGTTTATGGCAGCACGCTCATACTGGTGCTCGGGCTCTATGGCATGCCGAGCGGCCTCGGACTCACCTTGCAGACCGTTCTCGCAATAATGGTGCTGATCTTTCTCATCACGATTATCATCGGCAACCGGCAACGCGTGGCCGACGCGATTGCACGGCTCGCCGGCGATGACGAACATGCGCATTGGAGCGAAATCCCCTGGCGGCAGATCTCGAAGATCTGGCATGTGTTGGCAATTCTGTTCGTGCTCGCACTCTTCATCATTTACGTGGTGCAGGGTCAGGTCTTCTTCCTGCAGGTCCTTGGCACTGTCTTATTGAGCTTTATGGTGCTCGTCGGTCTCGTCTGGTTTCTCCAATATCTGGAACACAACGAAGACCGGCTGGGAGGTGCTCTCGAGGAACTGGATGACGATGATGAAGAGCCTCAGGAAGCCTCCAAGGCGGATCGTTCGCAATCAGGCCGCGATTCGCCTGTTCTCATTGCCTTGCGCTTGGCGGTCGGAGTCGCTGCAGCACTGACGTTTCTCGAGGTTTGGGGCCTCAATAGTTGGGGTTGGCTGTTCAGTGGCGAAACGGCGCTCAGCCGTGCCATGATGCGATCGATAATCGCTATCACCGTCATTTACTTGCTTTGGCTTGCCATCAGCAAAGTGATCGCGAGCTATATACGAAGACTTCAGGAGCGTGCCGGATCCGAGCGCTCGACCAATCGCACGCAGACAATCCTGGTTCTGGCGCGCAACGGCATTCTCGTGACCCTGGTTGTGATCGGCGTCCTATCGATTCTTCCCAATCTCGGGATCGATATCGCCCCTCTGCTCGCCGGTGCCGGAGTCTTGGGTGTTGCGATCGGCTTCGGTTCGCAGAGACTGGTTCAGGATATAATTTCGGGGCTTTTCAATCTCATCGAAGACAATTTCGCGGTCGGCGACGTTGTCGATTTGGGTGGCAAATCCGGTGTCGTCGAAGCGGTTACCATTCGCACCGTCCGGCTCCGCGACCTTGGCGGCAATGTGCATACGATCCCCTTCAGTGCCATCGATGTTGTCACCAACATGACCAAGGAGTTTTCTTATGCGGTGTTCGTGATCGGCGTGGCCTACCGCGAAAACGTCGATTCCGTCATGCGCGCCATCGAAGAGGTCGGCCAAACCTTGAGGCGTGAGCGGGCTTACCGGCGCGCAATACTGGAGCCGCTCGAAATGTTCGGGCTCGACACTTTCGGCGACAGCTCGATCAACATCAAGTGCCGTATCAAGGTTCGCCCCGGTTCACAATGGATGATCACACGCGAATTCAATCGGCGACTCAAGCAACGGTTTGACGATCTGGGCATCGAAATTCCGTTCCCGCATCAGACCGTCTATTTCGGTGTCGATCGCGACGGCTCGGCACCGCCGGCCCATATCAGCCTCGAAGGCAAGACCGACACTGCGTCAAAAGAAGTGGTTTCAGACAAGGCGACAGTGGCGACCTAGCCGACTACAAACGCTGACGGCTCAACATCGGGCGTTAGGGGAATGAGGATGAGACTAGGAATCTTCGCAGCACTTGCCGCGGCCGTCAGTGTTTCCATGAGCGGTTGCTCAACCACCATCAGTCATCAGCAGATGGCGGCAGAGGAGATGCCGTTCGGCTATGACGCACCCGAAGGCAGCGACGTCGCTCATGAGCAATTTCGCAATCCGCGCAACGGCGTCACGTTTTTTACGACGGACGCGTCAACGGACACGACCTTTACATTGGTTGCCAAAGTCGAAACGCCGTCGGGTATGGTCATCCTCAAGCGGCCCCCAGCCGATCAAGCTGACGATTATTTTCACCAAGGCTCAATTACTTGGAAGGGAGCTGAAACCACGCGCGGTTCCAATCTCGGTGAAATCAATGTTCAGCCCTATCGAATCGACAATGACAACACCGCCTGTGTTGCCCTCCAGAGGCTGGATCGCCGAACCTTCGACGATAGCCGACGGGAAATTTACAATGAGCTTTTCATCGCCGTCTATTGTCACGAAGGAGCTGAACCGGTCTCTTCTGCCGAAACCAACGATCTGCTGAACCGAATCTCGCTACGCAGTAGCTGAGCTCCAGATTTTACTGCCTGGTCTCAAGCAGCCCGGCGCGATCCACACGAACCACCTCGTAGCCACGATCTTCAAGAAGGGCCGCCACACTATCCGGTCCCGCAAGATGTGCAGCGCCAACGGCAACAAACGCCTGAGTGTCATTAGCGAGGAGGTCTTCGAGCGGATCCATCCATGCCGTGTTGCGGTTGGTCAAGAGCACATCATAGAAAGCCGAATTGCTCCAAAGTGACGAGCTTGCGTGCAAATCGCTCAAGCGTTCCGGATCACCTTCGAGCCAGACATCGATCAACTGATGATAACTCCGGGCGTAGCCGGCATTTTCGACATCTTCGAGGGCAGCCTCCAGCATCTGGATCTGATCGGCTTCGT
The DNA here is from genome assembly GCA_964412385.1 of uncultured Geminicoccaceae bacterium. Taxonomy (GTDB): domain Bacteria; phylum Pseudomonadota; class Alphaproteobacteria; order Geminicoccales; family Geminicoccaceae; genus JBGSYN01. Next base: position 34,814 of record CAYPOV010000002.1, on the reverse strand, counting down.
CAAGCTTAGTCATGGCGCGCATGACATCCGGCGCAATCTCAAGTCGCGACAGAGGCAAGTCGCGCGTCTCGGCCTGTTCATAGAGGATGGTTTCGACACCATAGCGACGACTGCCGCGAAGATCATCCTCGGCGGTCGCACCAAAGTTGAATGCCACGAGCCATGGCCGCATGCGATCCATTTCCTCGATATCATAGCCAATCGCCTGACCTGCCTCGAACAAGCGATCACGGGTTTCAGGATCGAGCGTATCGCTCAGGCTCTGACCTTTGGGATAAAATCCTTCAGTGCGGATGATCCTGTTGGTGGTCCATGAATGCCCGAACCAGGCGTTGCTTTCGGTGACAAGCATTTCGGATTGGTCGACCGCCTCCGTGACCTCGATAGTTTGCCACGGAACGCCGCGCGGAAGCGAATGGATCGTGCCGAACAGATAGATGGAGCTGTCCTGGTCGCTGACCTTCCAAAGTGCAGGCGACGCGTCTTTCTGCGGTTCGGGATAGGTGCTCGTCGTGGCACAAGCAGCAAGCCACGCCGTCGCCGAGAGTGCTAGAGTAATACGAATGCTTATCATGAATTGGTGCATAGCGATCCTGTCCACGCAATTGTCGTCACGCCTCGCTTCGCCTGATCTAACAACTGGTTCAGTGTCTGGTGAATGTCTCGTGAATTCGGCGTCAAATTGGTGAGGGTGACATCAGTGAGCGCAGCTGTTGCGGTGACCAGCTTTCAAGCCCGGCGAAACGACAGATGCGTGAGAGCTCCGATTCGAGTTTGGACATTCGACCTTTGGTAAACGTAATCCCGGGTTCAAGCCATAGGCCTAAAAGACAAAGAATGCCATTGACGCGGTCGGCCTTCATATCGATGCGGCCGATCAAGCGCGATCCCTCGAGCAGCGGGAACACATAGTAACCATAGAGACGCTTGGCAGCCGGGACAAAAACTTCGATGCGGTAATCGAAGCCGAAAAGCCAGGCGAGGCGCTTGCGGTCACGACAAAGCGGATCGAACGGGCTCAAACATCGGATGCGGCCGGGGGGCTCGACGAGACACTGAAGAACATCCTCGATATCAGGCCGCGCCCACATCTGGCGAGGTGCCGTACCGTCGGAAGCCTCAACGGATACACGCGGAAGATTGCTATGGACGCACCAGGCTTTGACTTCATCGAGCGTGAGGGCATTCCAGAACCGCATGATGTCGCCCGGCGTTGCAAAGCCCAACCGTTCGAGCGCAGCGCGGCAATGCCAATCGACGAACTGGTCATGATCCGGTGTTGTTGTTCGGAACGCCACCGGAATGACGTTGGGCGTGAGGTCATAAATCTTCTGGAAGTTTTCGCGATGACAGACGGCAAGTTCACCGGTGCGCCACAAATATTCGAGCGCAATCTTGCCACCATGCCAATTCCACCAGCCTCCCGAAATCCCTTTTCGTTCTTCCGAGAAAACACGGGAGTTGATCGGGCCATGGGTTTCGATATGGCGTTTGACCCGGTCGATATCCCCATCGAAAGTTACGCTGTGCCATTGCTCGAAGCGCGCTTTGAGCTTGGGAGCGTTGCGGCGAAAGCGCGGAATCCAATAAGGATAATATTCCATCGGAATGACCGCGGCGTCGTGCGTCCAGTTTTCGAAGAGTCGCCGCTCCTTGTCATAGGCACGTTTGAGCTGCTCTTGACGATAGGTGTCATTGCGCGCTGCAAGGATCATGTGGTGGGCGCGCTCGACGGTGTTGATACTATCGAGTTGGACGTAGCCGAGCTCCGAAATCTTCGCTGAAAGTCCTGTCGTGGTGAGTTTCTGACGGGGCGGCGTGCTTAGGCCTTGAAGGCCCAGGACCAGATGCCTGGCGGTTTCGTTGTCGATCTCCAGCAGTTCTGCCATCGGCTAAAGGCGTTGCGCCTCCAGACCGGCAAAATAGGCGTGCGTTGCTTGTTCGAGCATTGTGCCGGTCTGAATACCGGGTGCAACGACGTCGATGTTCCGGCCCAACACCAGGCTCGCCGTTCCATGGACCATCACCCAAAGAGGCATCGCGATTTCAAGGATGTTGCGGTTTTCCAGATTATGCGTGCTGCAATAGGCACCTACGGCATCGAGAAGGGTCTGAAAGCAACGCCGCCCTACATCGTCAGTCTCATCCGTAGCCAGCCCCTCCAGATGCCGGCTCCACATCAGCTCAAACAGTGACTCGCTCTCGCCGACGAAGCGAACATAGGCTTTGCCCATTTCGACGATCGCCTCGATCGAGCCGACCGGTTTAGCGTCGCGCGCTTGTGCCAATCTTTCCGTGAGCCGCTCGAACGCCAGGCCACACACGGCATCGAGCAGCGCCTGCCGATCGGCAAAATGACGGTAGGGTGCGGCCGTGCTCACCCCGACCTTGCGGGCTGCATCGGCAAGCGTGAAGCCTTTGAGGCCGCCAGCGGCGACAAGCTCATGGGCGGCCGCGATCAAGCTCTCGCGTAGCGCGCCATGGTGATAGCTTTTGCGTCCTGCGGGCGCTGCAACGGAGATATCGGAATTGTTGGTCATGCCTGCAATCTGGCAACACAATGATCGAGGCGCAATGTTAAGCACCATAACTTTTTGTTTGAACCTGTGCGAAATCACCTTATGTTAGTGGCCGTAACATAATCCCAAAGTCGATAGGCATCGCCCATGGCTGATGAATTGACGAAATCTCCAATGCCCCGGAATCTTTGGCGCCGCGCAATGGGTCTCTCGGCGAGAACCATCATTGCTCTGGGTATGGTGGGGATGATGGCGGCCGGTGTCGCCTACTTTCATGCCCGCGCGGGCGACGAGTCCGTCGCCGATGCACGCGCTCCGCTGCCCGTTGCGACCATCCGAATTGATCTTCAAGATCACTTCGAGGTTTTCGATCGTTTCACCGGTCGCGTTGCAGCCGATCGCGAGACTGATGTCGCATTCGAGCTTGGCGGACTGGTCCGCGCCGTCCATGTTGACGAAGGCGACCGCGTCGAACAAGGAGACGCCATCGCCGAGCTCGACATCGATCTGCTCATGGCGTCGCAGGACGCACTCGAAGCGCAGCTCCAACAGGCCGAGGCTGACCGAGCGCTCGCCAACCGAACCCTGGATCGTCAACGAACCCTCGCCAATCAGGGGCACGCATCCCAGCAGCGCCTCGACGAAGCGCGCTTCGCCGTTGACGCACTTGCAGGACGGATCGCCAGCCTCGAGGCGCAAATTCGCGAAATCGACATTCAAATCGAAAAGGCTACTCTGGAAGCACCATTCTCAGGCACGATCGCCGCGCGCTGGCGCGATGAGGGCGCTGTCGTCGATGTCGGCATGCCCATCATCACGCTTTTGGAAACCGGCCGGCCGGAAGCCAAGATCGGTATCCCGCCCACCATCGCCGACGAACTCGAGATTGGTGAAAACTACAGATTGTCGACGTCAGAGGGGGAAGTTTCCGCCGAACTGGTGAGCCTCCGCCCGGATCTTGCGATGACCACGCGGACGGTCGAAGCGCGCTTCTTGATGGCTGGCCCCTCACCTGTGCCGTTCGGCGATCTTATTCGACTGGAATGGCAACGCAGAATCGATGAGCCAGGCGCCTGGCTGCCGCTCAGCGCGCTCCGCGAAGGTCAGTCCGGACTTTGGACAATATTGACGGTCGTCGAACGCGACGACGGAGAGTTCGTGAGTTCTGAGACCGTCGAGATCATCCATGTTGCGGATGGCGAGGCGTTCGTCCGCGGCACGTTTGCCGACGGCAAAAACGTGATCATCGATGGTGTCAACCGTGTCTCACCCGGTCAGCGCGTCGCCGCCAGTCTCGGTAGCTGAGCCATGTCGACTTTGTTCTTTCGCGAACGGCGCTTTTTGGTCCTGGCCATCTTGATGATTGTGGCCGTCGGCGGATCGACGCTCTTGACCATCGGCCGGCAAGAAGACCCGACGATCACCAATCTCTTCGCAACCGTCGTGACCCCCTATCCGGGCGCGAGCCCAGCGCGTGTCGAATCCTTGGTAACCGAAAAGATCGAGGAAGAGCTAGAGACGATCGCCGAGATCGATGCAATCGAATCGACGTCACGCACAGGGATTTCGATCGTCACCATCGAGCTTTCCGAATTCATCAGCGACACTGAAATCGAGCAGACATGGTCCGAGATCCGCGATGCACTGGCGGATGCCGCCGTTAACCTCCCTCCAGGTGTGCCCGAACCCGAGTTCGACAATGACCGCACGGGTGCCTTCACGGTAATCAGCGGGATCCGTGCCAAGGAAGGTCGCGCAGTACCCATTGCGATCCTGTCGCGCTTGGCCGAACGCCTGCAGGACCGCTTGCGAAGTCTCTCAGGGACCGAGTTTGCCCGGCTCTATGGCGAGCCCGAGGAGGAAATCCTAATCGAGGTCGATCCCGGCAATCTCGAAGCGTTGGGGCTCGACATCCACGCTGTCAGTCGCGCCGTATTTGAGGCTGATACCAAGGTTCAGGCCGGTCGCGTTCACGGTAACAACCACGATTACCTTGTCGAAGTCGAGGGCGAGATCGCATCGCTCGAACGCATCCGTCGCATTCCAATCACATCAAGCGATGAAGCGATCGTCACCCGGATCGGCGATATCGCCTCGGTTCGTCGCGTGCCACGTGCGCCCCCCGAAAGCATGGCATTCACGGAGCGCGAACCTGCCGTACTGATTGCCGCTCGCATGGAATCGGATCTTCAAGTCGACGCCTGGATGGCCTCGGTCCGCGCCGCCATGACCGAGTTCGAAGCGGGCCTTCCCGACGGCGTGGTGCACGAAATCCTCTTTGATCAAAGCAGTTATACCTTCGAGCGCTTGGGCGAACTCGGGCAAACATTGTTGCTCGGCGTTGCGATCGTGATTGTGGTCTTGATCATCACGCTTGGTTGGCGCGCAGCATTGATCGTCGCCGTGATGCTGCCTCTCACGACGCTGGCATCCCTCACCATCCTCGAAAGGCTGGGCGTTCCCATCCACCAGATGTCGGTAACGGGCCTCGTCGTGGCTCTTGGCCTCCTGGTCGATGGCGCCGTCGTCATGGTCGATGAAATCCGCAAGCGTCTTGTGGCAGGACTCGACGTAACGCTTGCCGTCGGCCGCTCGGTGAAGCGCCTGAGCCTACCGCTCTTGGCATCAACGGTGACGACAGTGCTGGCCTTCATGCCGATGGCTGTGCTTCCCGGACCACCCGGGGACTTTGTGGGATCGATTGCAACGGCCGTGATCGTCATGCTGTTGGTTTCATTCATTCTGGCCTTGACGGTGACACCTGCACTCGCCGGCATTGTGATGCCGCGCGGTGCGGAAGGAGGCAGTCTCGCCTTCTGGCGCCACGGTCTTACGATCGGCTGGTTAGCGCGTGGTTTCCGGCGCTCGATTGCGCTCTCCTTGCGCTATCCAGCACTGTCGATCTTGGGCGCCCTGGTCCTGCCCGTGATCGGCTTTGGCGCATTTCCAACATTGACGCCGCAATTCTTTCCGCTTGTCGATCGGGATCAGTTCTACGTCCAGGTGCGGCTTGCGGACGGCGCTTCGATTAGACGTACCGAGGCGATTGCCTCGGAAGTCGATGAAATCATGAAGCACCATGACGGGATTGAGACCATCGATTGGGTCATCGGCGAGAGTGCCCCGGCGTTCTACTACAATATGGTGGCCAATCAGGATGGTGTCGCTGCATTTGCAGAAGCGCTCGTGACGACTGTGAGCGAAGATGCCACCAACGCACTCATTCCCATTCTGCAGAACGACCTCGACCGACAAGTGCCAGAGGCACAAATCATCGTGCGTGATTTGGTTCAAGGGCCGCCCGTCGATGCACCTGTCGAGATGCGCCTCGTCGGCCCGGACCTCTCGGAGTTGCGCCGCCTTGGCGAAGCGGCACGAACCCTCATGGCCTCGGTACCCGAGGTGACCCATACCAAGGCCTCACTTCTGGGTGGCGCACCCAAGCTCGTGTTTGAGCTGGATGAGGATAAGGTACGCTTGGCCGGTCTCGAAATGGGCGATGTCGCTCAGCAGCTCGATGCATCACTTGAAGGGGTTACCGGTGGTTCGCTCATCGAGGGGACCGAAGAGCTGCCTGTTCGAGTCCGCTTGGACGAGTCGAATCGGATGGGAGCCCAGCAGATCGCGCATCTCGATATTGTGCCACCCGGCGCCCGGGCGATGGTGGCCGGCGGTGCTTATCCCGGAATTCCGCTTTCAGCACTCGGATCACTGAACATCGTGCCGTCAGAAAGCCCGATTTCCAGACGCAATGGCGAGCGGGTCAATACGGTTCAGGCTTTCCTCGAGGTTGGAGTGCTGCCTGATGCTGCTTTGGTCCAGGTGCAAGAGCGCCTTCAAGAGACGCCGCTCGACTTGCCACCCGGTTATCGCATCGAGTGGGGTGGAGACACCGACGCCCGAAACCAGACGATCAACAATCTCATGTCGTCGATGGGTCTCATCGTTGCGGGTCTGGTCATCACCATTGTCGTGACATTCAATTCGTTCCGGCTCGCCGGAATCGCCGCGATCGTCTGTATTCTGTCTATGGGGCTCAGCGTGCTGGCTCTTGCAGTCTTCAACTATCCTTTTGGCATTCAAGCCGTAATCGGCGTGATCGGCTCGATCGGTGTGTCGATCAATGCGGCAATCATCATCATGACCTCGCTGCAAGGCGATGAAGGCGCCATGCGCGGTGAACATGACGCGATGGTTGACGTCGTCACTGGTGCTGGCCGCCATATCAGCTCGACCACGATCACGACGTTCGGTGGGTTCCTTCCGCTTATCCTCGGTGGCGGGGGCTTCTGGCCACCCTTCGCGATGGCGATTGCCGCCGGTGTGTTGTTGTCCGCGATCATTTCATTTTACTTCGTGCCGCCCATGTTCAGACTTGTGATGAAACGACGCGAACCGTCGACCGCACCTGCAAATACCCTGGGATTCAGGCTGATCCGGGCCAAGCCCGAGGCTGCTTGATAGTGTCGAAGTCACTTGGCGCGGGTTGGCCGAACGAGGTTCCGCTTGCCTGAAACGCTTTTCTGGTTTTTCTGGAGCTAGCGGGGTGCGGGAAATGAGCCACACCGTGCCGTCATTCTTTATTTCGTGACGTGTGATCTTGATCACTCGAATTGAATGAATTCGTGTTTATGGCACATGCAACCGCACCGGCGCTGACAATTAGGTAGTTTGTCGATTGAATACCGACCCCACTCAATTTACTCTGGACGATGACTGGTTGCACGGTAATTTTGAAAGTCTAGCCAATCTCGGTACGACGACAGGCCAACGCAAACCCTTGACGGGTGGGGCCGGCAATGACGTGTTTGCGTCAATTTCCGCGGCCAACCTCCAAGGCTGGGACGAGTTTGGTGCGACCTTGCTCGCCACAAACACCAATTTCATTACCGATTTTACGCAGGGCGAAGACAAACTTGGCATTGCGCTGTGGCAACTCGACGGCGGACAATACACCTATCGCCACAATGGTTTGTCAATGTTTGACAGTAATTTCGATGGATTACTGAACGAGCTTGACACCTTTGTTGACGTTACCGACGAAACCTATCGCGGTGCCACCGCGCCGACGATTACGCTGGACATTTTCGGTGCACAAATGGCGGCCGGTCTCTTGGCGCCGCATCAGACGGCAGGTTATGGCCATCAGATCTCGCTCTTCGGGATTGCCAGCCTTGTCTCGACAGACTTTGTCCAAGACAGCTTAGTCAGCGGCGGAACCACGTCCACGTTTCCGGTGGCGGCTCCTCTGGTGGTTAATCCTGTTTTTACCCAGCCCGCAGCTTTGCCATCGGCACTCTCGGAAACCGTGATTGTCATCGATGAAGGGGATCCTGGCCACATTATCGACGGCACTGCCGAGGACGAGTTCCTGATTGGAACGGAGCACGACGACACGATCAATGGCAGGGACGGTTCGGATACGATCTACGGCGATGCCGGTCACGACTATCTCAATGGCGGATCGGGCCGCTATTCAGCGGATCGGAATGACGCCGCCGATATCATCTTCGGCGGTGACGGCGACGACCGGATCGATGGCGGCAATGGCGATGATGAGCTCTACGGCGAGGCAGGCTCCGAATACATCAATGGAGGCCTTGGCGGTAACGACCTGATTGACGGCGGTTTGGGCAATGACCGTCTCGTCGGAGGCTTTCGTGGTCCCCAGGACCGGCCGGGAGATGACGTTGATAGCGATGCGCTCATCGGCGGGCTTGGCGTCGACATTTTCGAGCCGAGATTTTGGGTGAACTATTCCGGCTGGTTCGGCATGAACACGATCACGCTGGGCCCGAATAGCGATCTGGTTGCCGATTTCCAGCCCGGCATCGACAAACTCGATGCCGTCATTTACCGCCAGGGGTCCAAGGGATTCGAATACCACCAGGGCGGGTTTGAAGCCTTCGATACTAACGGCGATGGCTTCGTTAATCAATTTGACGATTTCACCTCCGTTGATTGGCAAACGCACAACAATGTCTGGGCGTTGAGCATGACGCTCGATGTGGGTGCGGCCAATCTCGCTGCGGGGCGGATGACGGCATCGGAAGTCGAGGCAGGCGCCCACACGATGACGGTTTATGGCATCACGTCGCTTACTCAGGCCGACTTTGTTCCGACCAATTTCTACACCGGCAAGTTCGGTGCCTTCGGCGGAAGACTTTCCGGAGACAATGAGAAGAATTGGCTCAACGACAAGGACGGCAACACCATACTCGATGGTGCCGGCGGCGATGACCTACTCGAAGGAGGCCATGGCAGCGACGTCTTTTTCATGGGCTATCGCACGAACGATGGCACCGGCCGCGACGTCATTATCGACTTCTTCCAAGGTGCCGATCAGATCGACGGACATTACAGCGTCGGCAACAAGAGTGATCGCTTCGATTTTGCGGGCCTCGACACCAATCGCAACGGTGTGCTTGATTTTGGCGACGAAGCCGTGCGTATCCACGAGGTCACGGTCTTTCAGGCGGGCCGTGGCATGCGCCAGGAGATTTCAACAGAAATCGACCTCGATGTCGCATTTGGCGTCAACGAGTTTTGGACCGGCACCAACAGCATCGTCGCCTTGGGTATCACCAATTTGAACCAGGATGATTTCGTTTATTCAGGAGATACATCCTATCTCCTTTTCTAATTTCCCCACCGCACAAACCATTATCCCCAAGGTTTGAACACACGGCCTTGTGCCGCCTCGGCATCGCTTGGATCATGCGTCACCAACAGGGTCGGAATATGACGTTCTTTCAAGTGTTGGACCGTGAACGCGCGGATCTCCTCTCTGAGTGCCAGATCGAGTGCAGTGAAGGGCTCATCGAGGAGCATCGCCTTGGGTTCGGCAAGCAGCGCACGCACGAGTGCCGCACGACGTCCCTGGCCGCCAGATAAGGTGAGCACATGGCGATCGAAGAACTCGTCCAGCTGGGCCCAAGCCAGCGCCTCTAGAGCACGAAGTCTGCGCTGGTCACGGCCCTTCACAGAGCGCGGCACGGCAAACATGAGGTTTTCACCAAGGCTCATATGCGGAAAGAGAAGATCGTCCTGAAAGAGGATCCCAAGCGCCCGATCTTCCGGTCGGAGGTTGTCGATCCGCCGGCCGTCAAGCCGCACCTCACCGGTCGCACGAACGCCGTTCGGCAGGTGGCCGGTCAAGTAGTTGAGGAGCATGGTCTTGCCGCGTCCACTCGGTCCCATCAGCGTGACCATTTCCCCAGCTCCAACCTCGAGATTGAATGATGACAACAAAGCGGTATCGCTAGTCGCGATCGTGACGGCTTCGAGCGTCAAGCTCATCCTGCACCTTTATGGACATGAAGCCGAGGCCAGAGCAGGCGGGGCAGCAAGGCAGCCACGACAAACGCGGAAAGCGGCAGCAGTGCTAGGACTATCGCCATCACGGCGGTCACGCGCCGGTCCCCAGCACCGATCAGCGCAAGGGATTCGAGCGTGAGTGTGACGACCCTGCCCTGTCCCACGAATAGTGTCGTCAGATATTGCGCACAACTGACGCTAAAGCCGATCGCCCAGACAAAGGCGATGGGACGGGCCAAAAGCGGCAGCTTGATGCGCCAAAAAACGGCCCAGGGATGACGACCAAGCGAGAGAGCGGTGCGCGCAAAGCGTGGATCAAGCGAGTGATACGGATCGACGAGGAGAAGTGCGGTGTACGGGATTGCGAACACCAGATGGGCAAGGATCACACCGAGGTAAGTTGCATCGAGATCAAGGCGGATCATGGCGATCTGAAGACCGAACACGAAGCTGATCTGTGGGATCAGAAGGGGCACGGTGAGGAAGGCTATTTTTAAAGAGCTTGTTCCTTCACGATCCTGGTCTCGCCGGTTCTCGAACCAGAGAACGGTCAAGATCAACGCAATCAGTGATGTGATCATGGCAATCGACAGCGTGGTTCCAATCGCGCGCAATAAGTCGTCGCTTGACCGCATCCATGATTCGAGAGACCAGAGTTCAGGCAAGAGATCGGGAAATCGCCACCGTCCCGTTACCGACCAGATTGCCAAAACGGCCAGCGAGAGCATGCCCACGCCAAAAACTGCCACAGTGCCTATTCTTCCGGACCACGTCGTCAATGGCCCGAACATGCCGCCCAGCCCGGCATTGACGAGGCTTTGGCGGAGCTTGCCGACAGCATGCTCGATGGCGAGCCATGCGAGAACCGCTGCAACAACTGTAAGCGTTAAGATCAGTGCTCCTGCCGTGCCTAAGAGACGATTGGCAAGGTCGGGATCACGAAACCACTGTAGGATGAGAACTGTCGAGGTCGGCGGGCTGGTCGGGCCCAAAACCAATGCGATATCGGCATTCGTTGCACCATAAGCGATAACTATGATCATAGGCAGGCGAATGCGGCGATAAAGTTGCGGCAAGATGACGAAGAGCCAGACTTCAATCGAGCGATAGCCCAAACTTCGTGCGATTTTACTTTGATGATCGATGTCGAGGTGGTGGCTCGCGGCCATGAGTGCGAACAGCAGGAAAGGTGTCTCGCGCAGCGCCAGCCCCACCGTCAGCGCAAGCCCATTCGGGTCGTTGACGATCAAGAGATCCGGGGGCACGGAATCTCCGAGCCCGAGTGCCTGATATCCAATTCGCAAGAAAAGTCCGGATGGCGCGATCAGAAACGCGAAACCGATAGCCATGGCCGCATGAGGGACCGCAAGGAAGAGAGGCGTCAACGAGTGTAAGAACCGCCAGACTCTCGTTTGCGCAAGGGCCGCCATCATGGTCATGGCCAGCAGTAGGGCTAGAACGGCGCCTGCAAGTCCCGTCCAGATTGAGAGGATGAGAGACGTGCCGGCACCGGGTGCTTCGAAATAAGCCCGGAATGCTTCTAATGTGAACTCACGCGCGCCAATCGCCGGAAGATAACCGAATGCCGGGAGCAAGGTGCCGATCAGGCCGGCCGCAACAGGTCCCGCAACAAGAAGGACTATGATCCAAGGGGCCAGGACCCCGATATGCCTCAACGGCGATAGCGCTCCAACCATGCCGCTTCAAGAAGCTCATGCCAAGAAGGGTGCGGTTCCGGAAGGATCGGGCGAATGGAGCCGGGTGGCGGCACCAAAGGATGCACTTCGATATCGGCAAAGAAGGATTGGCCCTCGGGATCCAAAGCATCAAGATCGAGCACGGTCTGATCGCCCCAAACTCCAGCATCTTCCTTGCGTGCCTGGGCTTCCGGCTCGAGCAGGAAGTTCGCCGTCACCATGGCCGCTTCTTTGGCTGTGGCATTATAAGGAATCGCTACGAAATGGGTGTTGCCGATCGTTCCCTCATCGATAATGGCGATCTCGACGGTCTCGGGAAGCCTGCCAGTCTCCACCATATTGGCGATGTTGCCGGGATTGAAGGCGAAGGTCATGGCGACCTCGCCATCATTGAGCAATTGGTGCTGGGCGACATCGCTTTTGGGAAAGGCTCGGCCGGATCGCCAAAGATGCGGATGCAATGCATCGAGCCAGTGCCAGAGTGGTTTGGTTATTGTTGCGAATTGTGCCGGATCGGCAGGCTCGAGCAAGAGACCATCATCCTCGACGATTTCGTAAAGCCATTGCTTGAGGAACGTCGTCCCAATATAATTTGGAGGTGCGGGATATGTGAACCTTCCCGGGTTTTGTCGGGCCCACGCGAGGACTTCATCCATCGATCCTGGCGCTTCGAGACTCTCGTCGGCCTCGTACGCCATGACGAACTGCGAGACACCCCAGGGGCTTTCGAAGCCATCCGTCGGAAGCGCAAAATCGATGACGGCCGTCTGATTATCCTCTTGGTCGATCAATTCGGCATTGGGGAGACGATCGACAAATGGGCCGAACAACAATCCGGCGTTCTTCATCCGCGCAAAGTTCTCGCCATTGATCCAGATAAGATCGACAGTGCCACCGTCGTCTCGACCAGCAGCCTTTTCCGCGAGGACGCTCGAGACCGCATCGGCGGTGTCGGTGAGTTTGACATGAACCAACTCGATGTCATGGCGATCGCGCAATTCTTCTGCGACCCAGCCAAGATAGTCATTGATCGAAGGCGACCCGCCCCAGGCATTGAAGTGAACCGTCTGGCCGCGCGCCGCTTCTTCCATCCTGGACCATTCTGGCTCGGCACGGACGTGGCTGCCTGATGCGACAAAACCAAGAATGACGAGAGTAATGATTCGTGTGTATTTCATGCCGCAGTGCCTAGCGGCTTCTGCGCAACCGTTCAATCGCACGGCTTGTCAATCTCCGGTGACCATCACGCATCGATTGGCGCTCCTCTTCTGATTCTGCCCAGCTTGAAAACCAGCGGATCGGCATAAGCGCGGCGAGGAGATCGTGGAGCGGAAGATCGGTCAGGTCGGCACCGGACACAGCGCGATATTGTTCGGTAAACTCTTCCGTAGCGTCATCGCCATGCATCCATAAAATTTCGAGCCGCGCGACGGCAAGGTCGGCCACGGGATCGCCGAATGCTGCTCCCTCCCAGTCGACAATGGCTGCAATCTCTCCATTTCGCCAGAGGATGTTTTCGGGCCAGTAATCGCCATGGAGAAAGGCATCGGCATTCCGCTTCGCCATGGGCCAATTGGCCCGCAAGGTCTCGCGTATTGCCGTTTCACCATAACGCTCAAGAGGGTCGACAACCTCTCTTGTGATCCTGGCCTCCTCAATTTCGCAAAGTCGCGGCAAGAATGATGGTTTCTCGAGACCGCTTGTTGTCGCATGAAGCGTGGTCAGTTCTCGTGCCATCAATGCCATCTTGCGCGAAACGTCTTCAGGCTCTGAGCGATCATTCTCAATGAAGGACATCAGCAAGACGGGCTCGTCGAAATACACTCCTGGCTCTTCATAGAGGACCGGTTCCGGCACGGAGAAGTTAAGATCCTGAAGATATCCGAGGCTAAAGTACTCCAGCGAAGGGAGATCCCATTCGTCGCAAAAATTTCCCAGGCCCAATCGCTTGAGAACCAACTGCTCGCGGTTCCCGTTTTGGTTCTCGATGTCAAGTACGTTGGTAATGGCTGACACCCCTCCCTCAAGCGGACGGGTCCGCATAAGTCGGCAACCTGGTCGGGCACGGTCCAAGAGCTGCTGATACGTCTCGTTGTCTATGTCGGCGTTGCGCACTTGCTTGCGATCCCATTCTTGACTCAATTTCCTTATCGGCGTTCTGTTTCGCACAACATAAATCGGGGAGACTAAGAATGCATCGACGCACGCTGTTCGGCTTGGTGGCCGGCCTATTCTCGTTGGCATTGTTTCAAGGGACGCCGGCACACGCCGCGGACGAGGTTTCACTTCGCTTGAACTGGTATTTGGTTGGCTTTCACGCGCCAATTTATCTGGGCGTGGAACGAGGCTATTTCGACGATGAAGGCATTGACCTCACGATCAATGAGGGCCGGGGCTCCGGCGTGTCAACGCAGGTGATTGGCGCCAAGAGCGATACGTTCGGGATCGCAGACGCGGGCACGATGATCCTTGCAGCCTCGAAGGGCATCCCCATCAAAGCCGTGATGTCGCCTATGAACATTTCGCCTTTCGGTGTCGTGTCGAGAGCGGATGCCAATATCAACACGCCTAAGGACCTCGAGGGCAAGAAACTCGCGGTTACCGCCGGCGATTCGTTGACCCAGCTTTTTCCTGCGGTCGTCAAGGCCAACGATCTCGATGCCGACGCTATCGAGATGGTTTTCGTCGATCCTGCAGCAAAAGTCGTGTCGGTCCTGGAAAAGAAAGCGGATGCACTTCTTGGAAGTGGCGATGCGCAATACTTTCAAATCGAAGAGAAAGGTGTTGACGCCGCCGTCATGAATTTTGCGGATATCGGCGTGAATACGGTCGGTCTTTCGGTCATCGCCCATGAAGAAACGATTGAAGATCAACCTGATCTCATTCGACGCTTTGTGAGCGCCATGCGCAAGTCCTATGAGGCCGCCCTCGAGGATCCGGACGCCGCTATCGAAGCGGCCGCCAAGATCAAGCCGGATATCAACAAGGACGTTCTCAAGGGTCAACTTCTCGTCGATCTCGACTTGCTGCAATCGCCGGCGAGCGAAGGCCAAGGTTTGGGCTATGGCGCGGCCGAAGATTGGCAGCGTACCGTCGACCTTCTGAAGGAATATCGGGGTCTGGAAACGGATCGGCCGGCTTCTGACTTCTATACCAATGAGTTCCTGCCGGGCTCGAGCTAGCACCAATCAATCGCGGCAATGACATTGTCTGGAAAACCTAATGAGCCTCGCCGGTGATGCCATTGTCGCGATTTGGAACGATATCGAGCCTGAAGGTCGGGACGAATTCTATTGGTGGCATGTCCACGAACATATGCCCGAGCGCGTCGGCATTCCGGGATTTATTCGTGGCCGCCGCTACATTGGGTCGGACGCCAATCCCGAATTCTTCACACTCTACGAGGCGCTGAGCGCCGAGACCTTGGCCGGCCAGGACTACCTGAACCGGCTTAACGATCCGACACCCTGGACCCTTTCCACCGTCAAGTTTTTTCGCAACACAGCCCGTTCCATCCAGCGTGTGCGTTTTTCTCAAGGACCGGGCATGGGCGGCTCGATTCTAACCCTGCGGTTCGAAGTTTCCGATCCCGAGACATTTACCCATGAGGCTCAAGCCAAACTGCTCGTGCCTATCCTAGCACTTCGCGGTGTCGCCGGCGTTCATCTCGGCGAGACCAATCTCGGCGCCAGCGGGATCCAGACAAAGGAAAAGGAAGGGCGCAAGGACAAGACCGAGATGCCGGGCTGGTCGATGTTGGTCGAGGCGGTACGCCCCGATGTCCTCACTCGCATTCAGAACGAACATCTGCAAGCTGGCCCCTTACAAGCATTGGGTATCGAGGATGGGGCACGCCTCGACATCTACCAACTCGAGTACGTTCGCACGAAGACCACGTTAAGCGCCTGATCGCACGAACCCTGTCCGAGGGAGAAGATGTCATGGAAAACCTGGGTAAAGTCTTGATTATCGTCGGCGATGCGGTCGAGACCGTCGACACGCTCTATCCTTACTTCCGGCTTCAAGAGGAAGGTTTCCTGCCGGTCGTCGCAGCACCCGAAAAGCGACGCTATCAAATGGTTTGCCATGAGGTTAAGCCCGGCTGGACTATTACCAAGGAATGGGAAGGCTACACCATTGATGCCGACATCGCTTTTCGCGATATCGATGTCGAAGACTATCTGAGCATCTTCTTTTCGGGCGGCCGCGCTCCCGAGTATCTTCGTGATGATTCCGATCTCATCCGCATAACCCAACATTTCTTCGACACAGGCAAACCGGTCGCGAGTGTTTGTCATGGTGTCGAGATACCTGCGCGTGCCGATCGCGTGCGTGGCCGGCGCATGGCGACGGTACCCAAATGCCAATTCGATCTTGAAGTGTGTGGTGGGATTTTCGTCAACGAGCCGTGCGTTATCGACGGCAACCTTGTGTCAGGCCGCACCTGGCATGACCACGGCCGTTATATCGGCCCGTGGATCAAGATGCTTCATCAAGCGAGACTGTCGAAAGCCGCCTAGCCCCCTGTGTCATCAGCATAGACACGGATGTAACGGCGTTCGGTTTCGACACCGGCGAAGCGCTGATTGAACTCGACACACAGCCGCTGGGCAAGAGCGACAATCGAATCCGTGCTGTCGGTGCGTATTCGGAGCATGATGATCGGCCGCCGCGCCCCCTCAAAGACAGCTTCTGCGTCTGCCATGGTGACACTTGGAAACGACTTGGCGGCGATCCTCGCCAGCTTTTCGCGATCCTCCTCAGTGATCGGCTGCGACTCCGTGTTGGCAAAGTAGATGAGATGCACCGGCTGGCCTGCGGTCGGATCGATGCTGTAGCTTTCCGGCACGGCGATCGGTTCATCGATCAGCTTTTTGGCCTGAGCCGTGCAGATATTGCTGGCCATCGCCGCTGTTTCGTCAAATTTCATGTCGAGCAATGCGGACACTCCACGCATCGCGGCGTGCAACTGTTTTGAGCCCTGGAGATAGCCCAGCCGGTGCTCGATGGACCAACCCGCCGGCGGTGATTTTGCCATTCCTTCGAGATTCGAGATCAGATCAGCCGTCTTGATCATCTTGGCATCATTCGAGCGTGATGCCGCATGCTCGATACGCTGGCGTTTGCGCTCTTCTTTGGTGATGGTCATGTCATCGGAGCATTCCAAGACAAGACTGGCGACACGGGCCCCGAAGAGGGCGCGCAAATCGCTTTCCGTCACATGCGTGTCCTCGACCGTGTCATGGAGGAGGGCTGCAATGATCAGGTCGAGATCGGCACCCTCGACAGCATCCGAGACCATCTCAGAGACTTCGATCAGGTGATTGAAATAGGGTTCTTGGGCAGCGCCTTTGCGCCGCTGATTGGCGTGCGCCCTGGCAGCAAAATGTGTCGCACGCACGAATTTCTGGACATCATTCATTGCCTAACTATCCCTTGTCTCGGCCTACGTTGAGATAAGGCTTCGTTTCCGCAAAAGGGAGGCAATTTATGGCGCACCACCCAGCCCTCAAGCACGGCAACATTGCTGTTGTGACGGGTGCTGCACTCGGCATTGGCCGTTCCCTCAGCCAGAGACTAGCCTCATTGGGCCTGAAGGTCTGCATGTTCGACATCGATCAGGGACGCTTGGACGCTGCTGCCTCAGAGGTGGAGGGCGAAGCGCTCACGGTTTCAGGCGATGTGAGCCGCCTCGAGGACCTAGAAATGGCGCGGAGTGCGATCAAGGCACGATGGGGCGATGCGCCAGCCGTGTTGATCAATAACGCAGTGCTACGTATCGGCGGCGATATTAACGGCCCTCTGGAAGACTGGCGCCGCGCTATTGATGTCAATCTTTTCGGTGTAGTCAACGGCGTTCGTGTCTTCGCGCCAAGCATGACAGCGCGCAACAAGCCCGGCGCCATCGTTAATCTCGGCTCCAAACAGGGCATTACCAATCCGCCCGGCTTTACCATTTACAATGTCGCAAAATCGGCTGTGAAAACCTACACGGAAGGGCTCGAGCATGCACTGCGTCAAGATCCTAACCGGAAGGTCACGGCCCACCTACTAGTTCCCGGCTGGACCACGACCGGCAATGACGAGCACAAGCCCGGCGCCTGGATGCCTGACCAGTTAGTGGATTTTTTCCTGGAGCATCTCGCGCGCGGAGAGTTCTACATCATTTGCCCCGACGATGAGGTCACCGAAGAGATGGATCGCCAACGCATGCTTTGGGCGGCCCATGATCTCATCGAACGCCGCCCGCCCCTTTCTCGCTGGCATCCCGAATGGAAACCCGCTTTCGCTGAATGGGTGCAGTCGCTCGAGAATATGTCATCCTGATCTTCTGCCTCGAAGGAAATGATCGTGGTCGCAAAGCCGAACATTCTTTTTCTCTTTCCGGACCAATTGCGCTGGGATTTCTTGAGTTGCTATGGGGCTCAGTTTATTTCCACACCAAACATCGACCGGTTGGCAGCCAAATCGACCGTGTTCGAGCGCGCAATCTCCCCTCACCCCGTCTGTATCCCGGCGCGCGCAGCGCTGCTGACAGGCTGCAACGCTCTGACGACAGGAGTTCTTACCAACAATTACTGGCTAAGGCCGGATCATGAGGCCTGTGGCATGCCAAGCTGGCCGTCTTTGTTGTCCGAAGCGGGCTATCATACCGAAGCCATCGGCAAGATGCATTTCATCCCATGGGATAGCGACGAGGGCTTCGATCATCGCGTGATCGCCGAGGACAAGCGTCATATTCATATCGAGGACGACTACGCCCGGTACTTGGCTCAGCATGATCTCAAAAAGGTTCGAGGCTGGGAGGAGGAAGGCTACACGGAATTCAAGATGGCGTCGATCAGCGACGTCCCGACGGAGCACCAAGTCGATGTCTGGACGGGCCGCGAGGCCGCGCAGTTTCTCGAATCCTACAAGAGTGAAAAACCCTTTGCGCTGCATGTTGCCTTCCCGGGCCCGCATGATCCCTATAACCCGCCGCGGGAGTGGGCCGAACGCTTCCGCTACGAGGATATGCCTCCATCTTTGCCGCGCACAGAAGACACGGACCGTTTCTTGGAGGGCTGGATCAAGAGCCACGCAGGTGGCTCGTCGCGGGTTGATTTAAGTGATTTTCCCGAGAGCACCAAACAGCGCGTTCGCGTTCATTACTGCGCTCTCATCGCCATGATCGATGAGCAAGTAGGCGCCATTCTCGACGCCCTCGAAGCGCGCGGCGATGCCGATAATACGATGATCGTGTTCGCCGCCGATCATGGTGATTTTGTCGGCGACTTCGATTTCATCGGCAAGAATCTGTTCTTCGAGGCGGCGATGCATGTGCCGATGCTGCTCCACATGCCAGGTCAGACCGCCGCTAAGAGGTCCAACGCACTTGTCACCGTCACGGATCTTTTTGCGAGTTTTCTTGAAGTGGCAGGGCTCGACAATACGACGGGCAAGGAGTCCTACGCATTGCCCGGCATCGGAACAGGCGAGCCGCGTCAGTACGCGCTCGGCGCGGTCGGCAATGGCGTCATGATCACAGACGGTCGTTTCCGGCTGTCACACTATACGAATGGTCTGGTGACACTCTATGATTTGGACGAGGATCCAACTGAAGCACGCAACCTCGCCAATGATCCAGGCAAGCAGGATCTGCGCAGCCGGCTCGATGCCGCACTGGTGCAAGAAATGTTCAAGGCGACAGCCAACGCGCATGAGGACAAACGCTATCCCTATACGACAATGACCGAAGGCCATCCGGCCCATCAGCGCGGTTGGCGACGTACCTATCCTTGGGACCGCGAAAGCTAGAGACTGAAAAAGTCAGAGTTCCATAGCCCCTTAAGATCATCATTGGTTTTTGCGGGATCCAAATAGGGTAGGAAGTTCAAGAGCACCTGTTTGTCGATCTCGCCATCGAGCTGAAACAGCACATCACTTGCGGCGATGTCGAAGTGCCCGTAGGCAGTAAGGTCGCGAACGCCCGTGATTTCGCCGAGCTTCGGTTCCAAGGCGATGTCCGCTTGTTTGAGAACCTCGCCATTCGTGCCGATCACAGCCATCGTCATCGCCAAGTCGACAATGGCGTTGGAATAGCTATCCAGTGTCGACTGGTTCTCGGCACTTTCTAGGTCTTCTTCGGTTTTTCTGAGCACACTGGCTTCAAGAATAGTGACTTGAAGAACGCCGTCACCGCCTTCGGTCTTGAGTCGGCGCTTCAATAAATCCTCGACCGCTTGCACGAAATCTTCGCTATTTCTTTGATCTTCTTCGCTTGCGCCTTCGGGGAGCACAGTTTGGTTGCCAATCTCGAGTTCTTCGAGCGCAAAATTATAGATTCGTACCTCGCCGGTTTCAGCCCGACCGCAGCAAATCGACGGATCCAATTCTTTGAGAAAGGCGAGCTGACGCTCTTTACCATCTCCCCCGCATGAGGCGAGGACACTGAGGGCCAGTGCCATCTGGACGGGCGTCGACAACCTCATGATCGACGCCCGCGTCTTGCGTCTCCTAGCTTTCGTGGTCGTCGGCACCTTCCACAAAATAGTATTGCTGCGGCAATGAGGGCGCTGGTGTCGGATACATCCAGGCGCCCGGCATGGTTTCGGGCACGTTGCGAAGATCTCTATCTTTCACGCCCACACCCATGGGTGCCGTAGAGACTCCCATCACCTCGAAACCATCGGCGCTACGCTGCAAGATCTCGGCGAACAGCTCTCGACGCTTTTGCGGATCGAGTGTCTTGGCATGTTCATCGAGAAGCTCGAGCCGCTCTTTCATATCCTGTGGCGGCTCTTCGCCTTGCTCACCGCCCGAGAGATACCATTGCGCCCACGGGATCGCAAAACGTGAGCCGTGATTGTGGATCGGGATGATGCCGCGCGCGTCTAGCTCGGGATTGAGGCCGCTTGCCAAGCCCCAAACTGAAATTTCATGCTCATTACTCGTATCCCGCTCGAAGAACAGCGTCCGGTCCATCGCGTTGAGCCGAAGATCGACACCAATGTCCTGCCATTGCTGGGCAATGAGTTCCATAACGTCGGCGCGCTCGGGGTTCATGGCAGGGATGATGTCCACTTCCAGCGAAAGGGGCCGTCCGTCTGGCATCAAGCGAACGCCGTTGGAGTCCCGTTCCGCAAGGCCAATCGAGTCGAGCAAGGAGTTGGCCTTGTCCGGATCATATTCCGTGAACTGCGTGGCAAGCTGCTCGTTGTAGAGAGGATGATCGGGCAAAGGGCTGGTTTGCCAGGGTTCACCAAGACCGAAATAGACGAGTTCGATGATCTCGTCGCGATCGATCCCATGGCTGAGGGCGATACGGAAATCCTTGTTGTTGAAAATCTCGCGGATTACCGGATCTTTGTGGGTGAGGTTGAGGTAGATGCCGGTGGAGTTGGCATCATCCGGAACGAGATTGTAGATTTCGTAACCGCCGCTTTCCGCGTTCTCGAAGAAAACGGGCCGATTGGCCGGCGCGTCGATATGACGGCTCTGAAGATCAATCTCTCCGCCAATTACCGCCAGGATCAAACTTTCCGCATTCTGGTGGAGATTGAAGGCGACGCGGTCGATGTAGGGAAGCTGGTTGCCCTCCGAATCGACCTGCCAGAAATAGGGGTTGCGTTCCAACACAACGCGCACGGAGCCACCCGTATAGGGTTCCGCCACCATCCATGGATCGAGCACCGGCCTTTCAGGATTTCCCCAACGCGGGGGAATCTCGATGTCACCACAGCGCTGGGAAAAGAGATCGATCCAATCGCTTGCTTGATACTCGTTAAGTAGTGGCTGAAGATCGTCATTGTAGTCCGGGTGAAACTGCGAACAGTAATGCTTCGCCCACAGCACCGGATGCTGTCCTAGTGGCGTTGCCAATTGATCCAAGAAACCACCATAGGGTGCAGCAAACTTGAAGGTCACAGTATGATCGTCGATTCTCTCAGCCGTCATGGTCTCGCCGCCGGCTGAATAAGCACGCGGGACCGCTCCCTTGTAAAACTCTTCGTGGTTAAGAAGATCTTCGACGAAAAACATGATGTCGTCGGCGGTGAATGGCGTGCCATCCGACCATTTGATGCCGGGTCGCAAATGGAATGTGAATTCGGTACCATCATCGCTGACCTCCCAGCTCTCGGCGAGATTAGGGATGACCTCGGTGTAGTCGATGTTCCAGCGAACCAGCCCCTGCGGACCGATGATCCGGAGGATATTGTTGTGATCATTGCCGCCGACGAGGCCGCGATTGATGGTGCCGCCATAGACCCCAACACTTTCATGCGGCTCGATGACTTCGGGGTTCTCGGGCAGACGCTCGTCGACCGGCGGAAGTTCGCCTGCAGCAACTTTCTCAGCCAGTCCGGGTGCTTCCTGGTAAGCCCAAGCATGAGTTGAAAATGCCAAGCCAAGCGCAGCGCCCCAGGCAAGAATAGGCCACCTCTGTTCAAATCTCATGAATGCCTCCTGCTTTCTTATGCGTTCACGATAACACCGCTTGCACCTCTGGGACAACGGTTTCGGCAACTAGTCTCCCGTGATCGCCCTCACGAGGCCTTTGATGAAGCCTGTTGAATAGGCACGGCCGCGATGACCCCAAGCGGTGTCGCCCGCCATCGCCGGAACATGATCGTCGATGATGAAGCCATTGAAACCGATCTCATGAAGCAAACGGATGGCGCGAACGACATCGACGTCACCTTCGTCAATGAAGGCTTCCGTGAACTTCGGAAGGCAGCCTTGAACATTGCGAAAATGCAAATAGACGAGCTTGCCGGCGCGGCCGAAATGCTCCATGGCCTCGAACATTTTCTCGATGCCCCCTTCGGACCACGTTCCCATGCAGAAATCGAGACCGTGGGCGTCACTGGTCCCGAAGGCCATGGCACGGTTGAACCCTTCGAGGTCGATCATGACGCGGGCCACACCCCCCAGCATCGGCACCGGGGGGTCGTCAGGATGGAGCGCCATGGTCACACCCGATGCCTCGGCCTCCGGCAGCACTTTCTCGATAAAGTGGCGGTAATTGTCCCAGACCTGCTCGGATGAAATAGTTTGCGGATAGAGATTTGGTGTGTTGGCGAGGAGGTCGAGATCGAACGCGGTGTTGCGGGCACCGCCTCGGCCGGGCTCTGCACGCGTGGTTCGCCAGACCCGGGTCAGATTGAAGTTATAGCCGAGGATAGGAATGCCAGCCGCACCCATATTTCGGATCAGTGTCTTGTAATTCTCGATCTGCTCGTCGCGGCCGGGAAGACCGAGCTTGATCTTGTCCATATATCGGCCGGGCACGTTCTCGATAGCCTCGAGCTTGAGGCCATAGCTTTCGATCATCGTGCGCAGGCGCAAGAGATCCATGAACTGAAAATAGGGAGGAGGCGCTGCGTCGGCCCCGGGATCAGGTCCATGTCGCCCCAGCGTTTCGCGCCATCGCGTCGTATCAAAATCAGGTTGATTGAAGGTTATCCCGCTGACACCGATCTGGGCCGCAAAGCTCAGATCTTCGTCGCTCACATGTTTGAACTGACCGACTGCTACCCGCATGGTCATTTCCTTCCCCCTATCTCAGGCCAATCCCTGACGTCTCGGTGTCACTCTATGGGGTTCGGTGAGAATTGACCAGTGCGTGAGGTGTTGGCGCATTTCTTCGATGATCGGCTGATATCCCGACCGTTGGGCAAGGTTCGTGAGTTCATGGGGGTCGGTTGCGAGGTCATAGAGCTCATCGTGATCACCCAAGGGGTCATGAACCCACTTCCATCGATCTGTACGAACCATTTTGCGCAAGCCTTCGGTTTCGCGCCAAACTAAGCTCTCGGCAATCGCGGCCCGCCCCGTGGTCGACTCTTGGGCTTCGAGATCACCAAGCCGGAATTGCTGACCACCCGCGCCATATTCGGCACAGATCGCTTCTCTGGGAGTACCATCCGTCACGCCTGGCATGAGACGTCCCATCATCGTCTCAGGGATATCAAGACGCTGCAGGTGGAGAAGCGTCGGGACGAGATCAATCAGACTGACAAGAGACGGCTCGCGCCGCTCCTGCTCTTCGATCCCGGCACCTGCGATAATCATAGGAACTCGCACTAAACAATCATGGAACGCACCGCCCTTGCCCATCATCATGTGCTCACCCGAGAAATCACCATGGTCGGAGCAAAAGACGACGAGAGTGTTGTTCCAAAGATCCAGGCGTTCCAATGCAGCTATAATCTCGGCGATGGCGTCATCGATGAAGGCGACCATCGCATGGTAAGCAGCGATCACGGCGACAACATGATCGCGTTCGATATTATCCAGCCCGATCATGCGATGCAGGATTTGGTTCCGTTCAGGTGCATCGAGGAACTCGTCCGTGCGCCAAGGCGGGATCTCGACCCCTGAATTCATGACCTGCTCGAAATAGTGCCGCGGCGCCTCGTAGGGTGTGTGAGGATCGGGGATAGAAATCCAGGCAGCAAAGGGTTGGTCTTTGTTCTCTTCAAGAAATCGCACGGTTTGTCCGGCAATGAGGCCCGTGCTGTAATCGGCATGGTCATAGTCGGTCACGGCATAGGAAAATGCGCCGAGGTCGACCGGCTTGGCGTCGCCCCTGCCACCTTGCATAACGCGCCGCATCTCATGCGCTTCGTCGATCGCCTCCAAAGGACGCCACCAATCCATGCCTCGTGTGGCCACACCATCGGGCCGGCCGTGGTGTGTGATTTCGCACCACACATCGAAGAGTGCTTGGTCCTCGGGCGATGCGAAACAGTGGTTCTTGCCGATCAATGCGGTATTGAAGCCGTTCTCTTTCCACAATCGAATAGCGTGCATGGCGCCGTCCGGCATCGGGGTCTCATTGAGGCGCGAACCCGTTTGATGCGGCCAGCGCGACGTCCACATGGCGACGCGCGCCGGAACGCAAAGAGGATGCGGCGTGAATGCCTGATCGAACAGGACCCCTCGTGATGCCAACGCCTCGAGTGCCGGGGTTCGGCAGAAGCGACTTCCCCAAAGATGGCTGGCCGTCGCCTTCATCTGATCAACCATGATCAGCAAGACATTCGGATGATCAATCGAACGAGCCATGGCGATACTCTTCAGCGATTATCCGAAGTTCTGGAGAAAGAACGGTATCAGGAGCGCGTTCACCAAATCGATGAAGAAGGCACAGACCAAAGGAACGACGATAAAGGCCAGATTGGAGGCGCCGTAGCGGTGTGTCACGGCCGACATGTTGGCCATGGCGGTCGGTGTCGAGCCAAGCGAGATGCCGCCGAAACCCGAGGATACCACAGCAGCGTCATAATTCCGGCCCATCGCCGGGAAGATGATGAAAATATTCACAAGTACGGCGACGATGAATTGCGCCATCAGTATTCCGAGAAGGGGTCCGGCGAGATCAATCAGTGTCCAAAGCTGCATGCTCATGAGCGACATGGCGAGGAACGTGCCCAACGCAATTTCGGCAATGAGCGCCATCGCCGGCGTGCGTGTCGGCCATTGTCTTCCCGAAATTCTGGGAAAATTCTTGGGGACGAGATTGGTCAGAATGATCCCGCCAAAGAGACAGGTCACGAATAGCGGTAGTTGGAGCCCCAAACCGGCAATTGCATCATTCAACAGAATGCCCAAGAGCGCGCTGATATGGATCGCCAAAACGGCATCCAAAAAGTCGAGATGATTGATACCTCGCTTTTCTTCCTCGTCCGACAAACCGACGTCCTGATTCTCGACTGCCACCGGCTTGAGTTTGTGGCGAGAGATCAGGAAGTTGGCGATCGGTCCGCCCATCAAGCTCGCCAGGATCAGGCCGAAGGTGGCACAAGCGACACCGATTTCCGCAGCATTGGGAACGTTGAAATCCTCCGCGATGCGGGGCGCCCAGGCGATCGACGTGCCGTAACCGCCGATTAAGGAGACGGTACCGCCCAACAAGCCCACAGCCGTCGGCTGACCGAATAACGCTGCCATGGTGATGCCGGTGATGTTCTGGACGACCATGTAGGCAATGGTGATGGCAAGGAGGATGATGAGAGGTTTGCCGCCGGCGATTAGGTCCTTGAGGCTGGCATTGATGCCGATCGTGGTGAAGAAATAGATGAGAAGGATATCTCGCCCTTCGAGTTCAAATGTCACACCAACGCCCGAGATCTCGTAAATCACGAAGAAAACGATCGAAAACAGCAGACCGCCGCTGACGGCTTCCGGGATGCTGAAATTTTGCAGGACCGCGATCGATTGGTTGAGGCGCCTCCCGACGAAGAGGACGATGATGCCCAATGTTAAGGTCAGAAATTGTCCTATCAGAAGGGCATCGCCTTGAAGCTCCATCATCGTCGTTTCCTCCGTTTAAAGACGCGAGCCGACGCTCGTCGCTAGTCGATGAGTTCCACGGTGACGGTGTCTCCCGAATTGACCTTGGAGAAAGCACCCACTTCAGCCTTGGTAGTCGCGAAGACATTGGCCGCGCTGGCGAGACGAAGCTCGTTTCCGCTGGATGCGGGTGTCGGGCCCCAGCAAAGGCAGATGGCCTTGCCAGGAGGCCAGTATGCAATTTCGCCCGCGTTCAGGAGATCACGGGCCTCTGGCTCTGCGGCGAGTTCGACAGGTACCGAAAAATATACCTCATCTCCCCAAAGACTGGCGCGTCCTTGGAGAGGAAGTGCCGACAGAATGGCTTTGGCAGACTCCGTGTCCAGCAACGTGCAATCGATCGCCACAGCGCCGGACGAAATTCTGATCGTCGCCATACAACCCTCCAACCGAACTCAGTTCCCGCTAGCAGAAAACTAGCAGCATTGGCTACCGTCGGCGAGGGTGTAGCTTGTCTCGCTATGTCGCTAAATTACACGCGCCAGCAAGTAGATCACGATCCCACAAATAGGCCAAAACAGAAGTGACAAGGTGAACGCCATCCGGGCCGATGGATAGCCATCGTCAAAACGGTCACCAGCGCGCCGTTTCGCCCGTTCTCTAGCGGCATGGACATGCTCGGGGCGATATGCATGATCCGGAACAAGCCGATGATGGAGCGTCACTTCTGGGACCGAAGTCCTTCGCATCAAAACAACTCCCTGTTGCTCTCTGAGCTTGATTCTTGCTCTTGGGAGTTTCACTATATCCACCCGCTTGACTTGTTGCGCTTAGTAATACACTGTTCACTATTATTCAACTTAAAGTTATAGAATAATTCATTCTTTACTTGAAACATGAATAAGCTTCCGTAAGCCACTGACGTCGCACAATTTATCGCTTCCACGTTTCGAAAAAAGAGAGCTTCCTGGTTCGATGAGCCTGCAAAAAAACACACGCAATGCGACGTCCATCTGGCCGGCTCCCGTCTGGCTAAGGATGGTCGTTGTGCTGTTGTCCTTCCTCGTTCTCACGGTACCTGCCCAGGCTCAAATCGTCGAAGAAGCCAAGAATTCGGTCGCAGACTTATCTCTTCCGCCTTCAGTCCCGACATCTCTGTCGAGCACGCCTCCCTATGAGCCCCAGAAGACTGTCTACTACCTCTCCACAGATGAAGAGAACCCCGTCTCCAAGCGTTGGGGCGAAATCATGGCGGAGGCCGCAACCGATCTTGGATGGCGGTACCGCGTGCTCGATGGCGAGGGGAACCCGCTTCGATGGGTCGGAAATCTGGGCCTTGCGCTGCAAATTGGTGTCGACGGCATTATCACATCCATGGATCTCACCCATCTCAAGCCTCTCTCGCGCGATGCCAGACGGGCACGTATACCGATTGTCGGGATCCATTCGGCACCGCTGCCGGGCCCAGATCGCGAGGTCGGCCTCTACACCAACATCAGCCCGGACCCGCGTGCGATCGGCCGTGCACAAGCCGACTGGGTGATTGCCGACAGCGAGGGACAAGCCAAGGTTGTTGTCGTCACGGATTGCAGCCATCCGCGCGCCTGCGCTCAATCGACCTCCGTTCAATCACGCCTGGAAGAATGCCCTGATTGCGAAATTCTCGAGGTTTACGATGCGTTCCTCGAGAAGCTGCCGAACCTGCTTCCCGAGGTCGTGCCAAATTGGCTCGAGTCCTACGACGCACCGTTTTACGTCGTGTCGGTTGCAGACTATTTCCTCGATTTCGTCGTGCCCGCACTGGAAGCCTCAGATGCGCCTCGCGATGGTGTCATTCTTGTCGGTAGCAATGGCACAACGGAGGCCTACGAACGCATCCGCCGAGGTGACCAGTTTCAGCGCGTAACGACTGCCGAGGCCCCTGAACTGGAGGCTTATCAAGCAGTCGACGAAATGATCAGGGCGCTTTACGGAAGCCAGCCAAGTTTCTGGACACGGCGGCCCTTCTTAGTGACTGCTGACAACATTGACATGTTTGGCGGCTCAGAAAACCGGCTCACCCCTAATTATGATTTCAAAGCGATGTATCGCGAGCGATGGGAGCCGGTACCCGAGGAGGAAACTTCGAAGCTGGCACCCTAACTCGGTGGTTCATCGCCATCGGACGCTTCAACTCTATTCTGGCCAATGGTCTCCGGCTGCGCCATCTCTCTCCCGCCTAACCTATTGGCCGGAGCCAACGATTGCCGAATCATGCCCTATACATCACCTTGCCACTGACATTTGTCTCGTTTCAGCTTGTCGCGCAGGAGCTGTCAACGACACCCGCCGAAACGCTCAATCTGGAGAATGCTCCCAGTGCAGAGGAGGCAATTCTCGAAAGTGAAGATGACGATGACGAGACGGAACCCCTTTGGGAAATCGGGTTGGGCGGTTTCCTGGGCTATCTTCCCGACTATCCTGCGGCCGACGAGAACCATCTCAACGGATTGGCCGTGCCGTTCGGGATCTATCGCGGTGAGTTCTTTCGACTTGGTGATGGCGGCGGCCCGAGAGGTGCCTTGATCGACGTGCCATGGCTTGAGTTTAACGTCGGCTTTGACGCCTCGTTCCCCGTCGATTATTCAGATAATGACGCGCGCGATGGCATGTCCGATCTCGATGCTCTCTTTGAGGCCGGGCCTCAGGCCATCTTCAAATTCCTGCCAAACAAGAAGAACACCGATCTCGATCTCGCCATTGCGGCCAGGGCCGTCATCTCCAGCGATATCACGAACACTCGCTATCAGGGTATCGTCGTCAATCCACGGCTCATCTACCGCGAAGAGGAGCTGTTCGATCGCGATCTCCGTTCATTTGTCTCATTTGGGCCTCTCTTCGGGCTCGATGGTTTGAATAACTATTTCTACGAAGTTGAGCCGAAGGACGCAGAGCCCGGACGCGAAGAATTTGATGCCGATGACGGCTATATCGGATCGGAAGCCACGCTCGCCCTATCCTATGGTATCACCGATCGGATCAGGCTTTTCGGAGGCACGCAATTCGGTTTCTGGAAGTTCAGCGCCAATGACGACAGTCCACTTCACAAAGATGACTTTACCACGGCCGTCTTCGCAGGGATAAGTTGGCGCCTATTCGAGAGTGAGCGCCGCGTGCCCAAACGCTGAATCGTGGGCGGCGCAGGGAGGCCGCAAATGAACGTGCCGTCTGGTTTCAAGAGCCCGCAGATCCTCTGTGCGCTCTTGGTCACCATTGCCATCGGCATCTGGGGCATTGTCGACAATGCCGGCCTCGCATCATTGGCGTCCGAGCTTCGTACGACACTTTTCACCAGCCGCGGCTGGTTCATCATGATTACCGTAAGTGGCATGCTCCTCACGGCTCTGTGGCTGGCGTTTTCCCGCTACGGCAACATTCGGCTCGGCCCGGATGATTCAAGGCCCGAGTTCTCCACGACCAGTTGGCTTACCATGCTGTTTGCAGCAGGGATGGGAATCGGTCTGCTCTTTTGGGCCTCGGCCGAGCCGCTTTCCCATTTTCTCCTGGCCAGTAACTACGAAACCGATGCCCGCGCGGCTGAAATCTCGCTCTTCTTGACGTTATTCCACTGGGGCATCCATGCCTGGGCAATCTACGGCATGATCGCACTCGTTATTGCCTACTTCATGTTTCGAAAGGGCCTGCCGGGCTTGCTTAGTGCCCCCTTCGAATACGCATTTCCGGGTGAACGCTGGGCCTCGATCCTCGGTAGACTTGCCGATTTTATGGCGCTCGTTGCCATCGCCATCGGGCTTGCCGGCTCGATCGCCATGGGCGTGTTTCAAGTTCGAAGCGGCATCGTCAGCATGACTGGCAGCGGTGGAGACAGTCTTGTTTGGATCATTTTCGCGGTCCTCGTCATTGCCTATATCCCACCTCTTCTCGTTGACCTCGGCAGCGGCATGGCCAAACTCTCCAACGCTGCTATGAGCATCACAGGCGCTCTCGTCGTCTTCATTATCATTGCCGGTCCGACGCAGTACATCATGGGTGTCATCACTAGTGCTTTTGGGACCTACATCATCGAAGTGTGGCAAGCGGGTTTTCGCACTTACTCGTTTGCAGGCGACGACATCGGAACCTGGTTTCAGGATTGGACCCTCACCACCATGGTCTGGTGGCTCGCCTGGGCGCCCTTTGTCGGCATCTTCATCGCGCGGATCTCGAGAGGCCGAACCATCAAGGAGTTCTTGCTCGGCGTCATGCTTGTACCGACAGTCATATCGCTCTTTTGGTTTGGCAGTTTCGGAGGCATTGCGTTTTACGAAGCACTCCGTGGCGAAGGCGCTTTGCTGGCCCTTGCCGAAGTCGATGTCGAGCGGGTGACGTTTGCAGTTCTCGAAGGGCTTCCCCTTACCGCTCTCACATCGATCGGAACAATTGCCGCCGCGTTCCTCTTCATCGTGACGAGCGTGGTGAGTGCCGCTTTTGTCCTCGGCATGTTTTCAAGTGGTGGCGATCCCAACCCCGACACGCGTACCAAGCTGATTTGGGGCTTCATTTTGGGGCTGTTGGGGGTGGTCATGATTCTCTCGGGCGATGTTCAAGCCGTCCGGGCGATTATCGCCCTCGGTGCCATGCCCTTTGTTTTCCTTGTCTCGCTCCTTATCGTTTGCCTCATCAGAGCGCTACGCGCGGAGACTTTCGATGCTCTCAGGTGATCCCGTCGACACATTGTTGAACATTGTCGTCTTCGTCTTCGTCGGCGTCTTGATCGCCCTCTTGTTGAGGTCTGATCTTCCCGCATCATCATCAGACAAAGGCAACAACTAATGCCAATGCCTTCCAAGAGCGAAGTTCTAAATAAACTCTACACCGCTGTTCTATCCGACACGCTGGACAGCCTCGGCTACCGCGATCAAGCCTTGCCTCCCTTCATCCGCCCTTTGGACGACGCTCTGATCCTGTTCGGACGGGCGCGTACAGGTCTTTATGTCGATCGCTATGATGCGCCTGAGGATCACAATCCCTACGAAATCGAGATGGCGCTCGTCGATGATCTCGAAGAGAACGACGTAGCCGTATTTGGCTGTCGAGGTCCGACAACGCGAATCGCTCCATGGGGCGAACTCTTGTCCACGGCCGCTACGTGCCGCAAGGCATCAGGCTGCGTCACCGATGGTCTCGTCCGTGACATCAAACGCATTCGGGCAATGAACTTCCCTGTCTTCCACGGCGGCATCGGCCCTCTCGATTCTAAAGGCCGCGGCGAGATGATCGCGCGTGACACGCCGATTGAATGCGCTGGCGTCGCTGTCGAGACCG
This sequence comes from uncultured Geminicoccaceae bacterium, assembly GCA_964412385.1. GTDB lineage: Bacteria > Pseudomonadota > Alphaproteobacteria > Geminicoccales > Geminicoccaceae > JBGSYN01. The sequence continues at coordinate 3,700 of CAYPOV010000002.1, read as the reverse complement.
GAGACTATGTTATGGGGGATGCCGACGGTGTCGTCATCATTCCCCAAGCCATTGCGGCCGACGCCTTGACGCAGGCGCTTGAGAAAGTGCAGGCGGAAGACCGCACCCGGCAAGAACTCCTAAAAGGGCGAACGCTTCAAGAGGTCTACGCCAAGTACGGCGTTCTCTGAACCTCGCTTACTCGGCCGGAACGAGATTGGGCTCCAGCGATTGAATGAAGGCCACCATATCGTCGACTTCGAAGGGGCTCAGCATCCAGCCGATCTCGGGCATGCTCGAATGGAGCGGAGGAAAAACGATCCGAGCACGAATTTGCTCGGCAGAACGGTAGTAGGCAATCGAGGCAAAACTCGGGGGATATGTCTTGAACGCGCCCTCGGGGCTGACGTCATGACAACGAGCACACTGATCATTGGCGATCTCTTCGCCGATATCGGGATTGCCCGCCTCTTGCGCCGCGGCCATATTCGTCATGAATCCAAATGATGCGGCCAGACTTGCCAACCTTAACCCAATTCTCATCGCTTACTCCCAGGACTATCGCTCAACGCGTTCTACCGTGAACCTATAACAAGCCTTTGATCTGTCTCAAATCAAGTCAAGTTGCCGCTCAATTTTTTAGCGTGTTGACGCGCAATCAGGCGGTTTTGATCTTAAAAGCAAAACCTGCGTTGACGTGTCTCAATCGCGTGCAACAAGATAGCGGCCTCGAAACCGCCGCATGAAAGGGTCACCAATAATGAAGAGAGCAGGTTCGACAACAATCTACACGTTCTTCCTGAGCACTGCGTTCGCGAGCGCCGCTATGCTGTCCGTAGCGAGTGGCTCGGCGCAGGCTCAGGACGAATTCACGGCGTGCCAGGTCACGGACACGGGCGGCATTGATGACAAGAGCTTCAACGAAACGGCATGGCGTGGGGTTGAGACCGCTGAGGAGCAGCTTGGCATCACCGGCCGATTTCTCGAATCCCAAACCGAGACCGACTATGAGCCCAATCTTGGATCGCTCGTCGGCGGCGACTGTGATATCATTGTTACGGTCGGTTTCCTCTTAGGCGACGCCACCCAGGAATTTGCCGAAAACCATCCCGAGCAAAAGTTTTCGATCGTCGACTATTCATATGATCCGCCCATTCCCAATGTTCTGAGCCAAACTTTTGCAACCGATGAAGCGGCCTTCCTAGCGGGCTATCTCGCCGCCGGCGTGACCGAAACGGGCATTCTCGGTACCTTCGGCGGCATCAATATTCCTCCCGTAACAATATTCATGGATGGGTTCGTGCACGGTGTGCGTCACCATAACGAAACCCAAGGCACCGACGTGCAGGTTCTCGGTTGGGATCCTGATACTCAGGAGGGCCTTTTCACCAATAATTTCGACAGCCTCGATGACGGCCGTACATTTGCGCAAAACCTCTATGACGAAGGCGCAGATATCGTTTTGCCGGTTGCCGGCACAGTGGGCCTCGGCTCCGCGGCACTTGCCGACGAACTGGGATCCGACCAGCTCAAGATCATCGGTGTCGATGCTGATCTCTACGTGACCGATCCCGAGAATCAGCACGTCTATTTGACGTCAATCATGAAGCGCATGGATGTCACCACTCTTGAAGCCATCAAGTCTGCAAAGGACGGCAGTTTCGAAGGCGGTGAGCTGCGCGGAACACTTGAGAATGCTGGCGTGGCGATCGCACCGTTTCATGATTTCGATGATCAGATTTCCGACGAGTTGAAAGCTGAGATTGAAGCACTCCGAAGCGGGGTCATCGACGGCTCGATCCAGATCGGAGGATGAGCCTGTAGCGCGGTCGCGGGTCTCGCCGTGATCGTTGAACTCGAAGGGATTACCAAACGATACGGTTCGTTCACAGCGAACGACCGTATCGACCTGACCCTGCGTTCAGGTGAGATCCTATGTCTTCTCGGCGAAAATGGCGCCGGCAAGACCACGCTCATGAACATTCTCTATGGGCTCAGCCGAGCCGATGAGGGACGAATCAAGATCGACGGTCATCCCGTTATCTTCCACAGCCCGCGCGACGCGATCCAGGCCGGTATCGGCATGGTGCACCAACATTTTATGCTCGTGCCGGTTTTCACGGTCGCTGAGAATGTCGTGCTCGGCGATGAGCCCGTGCGCGGACTGGATCGCCTCGACCTCAAGAGAGCGCGCAGAGACGTTCGTGAGATCAGCACGCGTTTCGGTCTTGCTCTCGATCCTGACACGCTGGTCGAAGATCTTCCGGTCGGCGTCCAGCAAAGGGTCGAGATCGTGAAGATCCTCTATCGCCAAGCCGAGGTCTTGATCTTCGATGAGCCCACAGCGGTGCTGACCCCACAAGAAGTCGACGAATTCTTCGAGATCGTTCGAGCCATGCGCAATCAGGGCAAGGCCATTCTCTTCATCACCCACAAACTCCGTGAGGTCTTGGAACTAGCCGACCGGATCGAGGTATTGCGCCATGGCAAGGTCGTGGGAATTGCGGATCCCCGAACAGCGAGCGCGAATGATCTTGCTGCACTCATGGTCGGGCGCAATGTCGAGCTGACGGCATCACGAAACCCTTCTGCCCCCAAAGTCCGGGCTCTTAGACTTCAGGACGTCACGGTCAAGGAGCCCAATGGTGAGCTATCCATCGATGCGATAAGCTTCGAGGTTCGCGCTGGCGAAGTCGTCGGGATCGCCGGGGTGCAAGGCAACGGACAAACCGAGCTCATCGAAGTGATTGCCGGTGTTCGCGAGGCGGATCAAGGCACCATCATGATTGAAGGCCGAGACGTTACGGCCAAGGGTCCTCGCGATCGCCATAAACTCGGCCTCGCTCATGTTCCCGAGGATCGCCAACGCTCAGGCATCGTGCCGCCATTCATGATCACAGAGAATATGGTGCTCGACTGTTATTATGAGCCTCGGTTCAGTTCGGGACCGATGTTGCGCTGGGGAGCCGCCAATCTCGCGGCAGCAGAACGCGCTGAAGCGTTCGATGTTCGAACTTCCTCTGTTTTCGCTCCGGCCAAGACTCTTTCCGGTGGTAATCAGCAAAAGGTCGTGCTGGCGCGAGAAATGTCGCGGGTGATCAAGGTCTTTCTCGCAGCCCAACCGACACGCGGCGTCGATGTCGGCTCTATCGAGTACATTCACAAACGTATCATCGAAGCTCGCGATCAAGGCGTCGCAGTCCTGATTGTCTCGACCGAGCTCGACGAGATTATCGCCCTCTCGGACCGCATTCTTGTCATGTATGGCGGGCGCATTACTGCCGAATTCTCCGGAGCCCAGGGCGATACTCCCGTCGATATCACCAGCATCGGCGTGGCTATGGCGGGAGGTGCACGCGCGGCATGAGCAGATCGGCCGCGCATCGCCTGCTGGAACCCTTTCGCGACAGTGAAAACAGTCTTGCGGCTACTCTTGGGCTCACCTCGGCCTCCCTTGTCCTAGCTTTCGTTGCCGGCGGTCTCATCATGCTGGCGACAGGCATCTCACCCATCGGCGTCCTGAATGCCTTCTATTTTATGCTCGAGGGGTCATTCGGCTCACTCTACGCCTTATCGGAGACGCTTACCGCCGCATCGCCTTTGATCCTGGCGGGTCTTGGAGTCGCCGTCGGATTTCGTTGTGGTCTTTTCAACATTGGCGCGGAAGGCCAACTCCTCGCGGGGGGAATCACGGAGGTCTATGCAGGGTTTGAGATCACCG
>CAYPOV010000001.1:38200-48865 GCA_964412385.1 uncultured Geminicoccaceae bacterium | reverse complement strand
TGCGTGTTGACGATCTTCGGATCGCTGTGAGTCTCGGGCACTTCTCATTTGAGGGACAGGTCGAGCTAGCGTGCCAAGTCATTGATTTGGCGACGACGCCATGCCAATGTTCGCGCGCACATTCAATCCCGCGCATCGCATGGCTTTGTGAGCGTCAATTAGGGAAGGCAAAAATGACTGATTACAAAAGATTATCGAGGCATTCTCATCCGACACTTGAGGCAGCGCGTCTGCATCGCCGGACCATTCTGAAAACCGCCGCAGCAACCACGGCACTCAGCACACTCGGCGTGGCGTTTCCGGCTGTAGTGGGCCGTGCCAAAGAGTTCGACGGCGTCACGCTCAATGGCGCTTCATTTGCGAGCACGTTTTTCGCTTATCTCGAGAACTACTTTCCGGAGTTCGAAGAGCAGACCGGCATGAAGGTGAACTTCGTCACCAATGCGTTTCCGGTCTATAACCAGCGGACGGACTTGGAGCTTTCGACCAAAGGAGATGCGCTCGACGTCATCAATGTCACGTTCATTTATTCGGGCCGCTGGATTGGTGCCGGCTGGGTCGAGAACCTAAAGTCGTTCATCGAAGATCCCAATCTGACACCTGACGATTGGGATCCGGCTGATTTCGTTGGCGGCACGATGGCGTCGCTGCAGGACGCAGCAGGCGATCCTTTCGGCTATCCTTGGGAAGCCGGTGCCATGATCATGGCGGCGGCGCGCTATGATCTCATTGAAAAGGCCGGCATGGAGCTACCCAAAAATTTCGATGAGCTGACGGCAATCTGCGAAGCGACTAAGGGCATGGAACGGGTGGCACCGTTTACTGCCGACAAGCTGCACCACTGGAACTGGATTCCCTATCTCATGGGCTTCGGCGGCACTGTGTTCAAAGACCCTCCCGGCAATCTCACGCCGACTTGGGACACACCAGAAGCTGCAGAAGCTGCCGAGTACTACGGCAAGCTCCTAGCCGATTATGGTCCTTCAGGCGTGCTCTCCTTTACCGACGATCAGGCGATGCAGTCGCAAAAAACCGGGCGTGCCAACATCCGCACTCAAGCAATTACCTGGATGGTGCCGCTCTCCAAAGATCCGGACAGTCGTGTCAAGGATACCGTGCGCTACGGCTTGATGCCGGCTGGTCCCGACGGTGCCTTCCCAGGCTCGAACAGCCATGGTTTTGGCATTCCGGTCGGCTCCAAGCAGAAAGAAGCCGCTTGGGCGTTCATCAAATGGGCCGTCGGCAAGGATATGACGCGGCGACTGGTTGACGAGCATGGCTATCCGAGCGTGTGCCGCCGCTCGATTATCGAGAGCGAGCAATTCAAGGAGGCACTGACCCTCAATGGTCAAGATGTCGCGTCTATGTTCCTCGAGGTGTTGGAACTCGGCGGTAAGACCGGCTACATGAAGTACCGTACCGTGCCGCAATTCCCGCAAGTGGGCGACAAGATCAATAAAGCGATCGAGCGGGTCGCCACTGGTCAACAGAATGGCGGCGATGCCATGGCGCAGGCTCAGCAAGAGGCTGTTGCAGATCTGAAACGCTCCGGCGTTGAGATCGACGAAGGCTGATGAACTGTAGACGTGAGGCGCAGGCGCTCGCTTGCCGCGCCTCATCGGCCTAACTCTGTATGAGCGGATGAGCACAGTTACAGCAGCGTCGAGTCCTGCCGACAAAATGGCGGAGGCCAATCAAGGTTCGTTTGGTGCTCTTTGCCATCGCTTCTATTGGTATTGTCTTTGGCCGGCGCTGATCGTTCTGATCATCGTCACACTACTACCGACGATTTACCTGATCCTTGTCAGTTTCACGCCCATGGATCTGACACGTCCCGAGACGATCGGCGACTTTTCACGGCCCCTGTCACAATACCGGTTCGTGCTCGAAGATGAGCGGCTTCATAATTCCTTCTGGGTGCAAGCTAAGCTCTCTTTTTGGTCCGTAGCACTTCAAGTGTTTTTGGGGTTTTTATTTGCACTTTTACTCAATGTGAAATCGAGTGTTTTGCAGGCGCTGCGCACCGTTTTTCTCATCCCGATGGTTTTGCCGCCCATTGTTGTCGCGATTATTTGGAAAGTCCTCTACACCCCTGATATCAGCCCGATGCATTGGGGTCTCGAAGCGTTGGGGCTTGTTGTTCCGTCTCTGATCACCGATCCGAATTGGGCGCTTACTGCCATTATCATCGCTGATGTCTGGGAGTGGTTTCCATTCGTGATGTTGATGGTTTTGGCATCCTTGCAGATGATGCCGTCGGAATATATCGAGGCTGCGAAGATCGACGGCGCGTCCGTTTGGCAGCTCACCATCTATGTCACGCTGCCTTATCTCAAAGGTGTCTTGCTGGTCGCAGCACTTTTTCGTCTTGTTGATAGTATCAAGGCGTTCCCGCTGATCTATATTCTAACGGATGGCGGGCCTGGAAACGTCACCGAGGTCACCAACTTCTATTCGTTTATTCAGGCGTTCAATTTTTCTTATCTCGGTTATTCAAGTGCCATTACGGTCGTGATGGTGGCAATTACTGTCTTTTTGAGCTGGGTGATTATTCGTTTGGTAGGGTGGGCGCAACGTGTCGACTGATACCGCCAAGCTCTATGAACCGGATTATTTGAAACGGCTCAAATGGGAACGGCGATTTCTCTATGCCCTGATTATTGTGCTCATTCTCATAGTGATGTTTCCGTTTATCTGGCTCGTCGTCATGTCGTTCAAGACGATCGACGATATTTTTGCCTGGCCGCCACGCTGGTTCTTCACCCCGACAATCGAAAACTATACCGGTCTCTGGCAAGGCGATTTTCCAAAATCCTTTGCCAATAGTCTCATAACCAGTGTCGGTTCGACCTTGATCGCCATGGTGCTGGGTGTGCCGGGTGCTTACGCGCTCTCGCGATTAGCCCTGCAGCGCAGCAATCAGCTCAGCCTGTTGATCCTCGCTTCGCGCATGGCGCCGCCAATCGCCTTCACGATCCCCTATTTCCTCGTCTATCGTTACGTGGATCTTCTCGACACACGCACCGGCCTGATCCTGATCTATTTGACGTTCAATCTTTCGCTCGTCGTCTGGCTGATGCGCAGCTTCTTCGATGCCACACCGCGTTCGCTCGAAGAAGCGGCTTGGATCGACGGGGCCAGTCTTTGGCAGGGATTTTATCGAATCATCCTACCCATTTCAGGACCGGGCCTCGCAGCGACAGCAATTCTTTGTTTTCTTTATAGTTGGAACGATTTTTTCTTTGCGTTGATCTTAACCCGGACGGATGCGATTACCGCTCCCGTTGCCATCGTCAATTTCATGGATTACGAGGGCTGGGCCTGGGGCAAGATCGCCGCCGGCGGCACCATGGTCATGCTGCCGGTCCTGATTTTTTCGTTCGTGGTTCGAAGATTCCTCATTGAAGGCATGACAGCCGGTGCCGTGAAGGGGTAAACGGACAGAAGACGGTCGGAGATCGTCGACAATTGGGGCCGGAAAAAAATAACAGGGAGAGAGATATGAACTCGACACACAGGTTGTGGGCGTCCTGCGTAACAATCGCCGTGTTCGCCATGCTGCCGGATTTTGCGGCATCCCAAACAGAGCATGGCCCTGTAGGTATGGGTCCCGGAACGGAGGACTATGACGAGCAATGTCCAGCCGGTCAGTACATGGTTGGAGCAACCGGAACGACCGGATGGTATGTCGACGAAATCACCGTATTTTGTGCGCCCTTCGGCGCCGACGGGAGGCAGGCAGCGGCACCCATTGCGCTCGACACCGCCGGCGTGCCGGGTGCTGAATCCTATACGCAAATGTGTGCCGATGGAGCGTATGTCAGCTCCATTTCCGGCGAAGAGGGTACGTATGTCGGTTCGATCGCCCTAACCTGCACGTCTCTTTTGGGGGCATCGGCTAACACGTTCGCAGCGATGGGTGGCGGCGGACCTGTCGAGTACGAACTCCCCGAAAACCCGGTTCCGGGTGAAGCGATCACTGGCATCTTTGGTCGATCCGGCTGGTGGATCGACACGCTTAACATAAAGACAAAACAGCTCTGCCAACAACTCCCGGCGATCTCTCTCGACGAACCTTCCCCCGGTACGACAGCAAATTCTTTGACGCCGACATTTTCTTGGCGAACCGAGCCTTCCGAGACCGTCGGCATCACTTACGAACTCTGTGTGAATACTCCCGGTGGCGATAACTGCACTATCTATCCCGGCTCGGGAGGATTTCCCACAATCGATAAGTCTCACACGGTTGCAACACCAATCGATTTTAGCGGTTCCGCCGTGCATTGGACCGTGCGTGCCGTAAACTCCTGTGGCGAGGCAGGCGAATGGGTGAGCACCTTTACACTCTTGCCGCCAGAGGGTGCACCACCTCCTAATGACAACCCAAACCTCGCCTCGGCAGATTATGCCCCGTTGTGCAATGTCTACAAGGACGCTCGTTGTTCAAATTGCCATGATGAGGGTCAGATGCCCGAAAATCATCAAGAGATTAATGCAGGGCAGGCATGTACTGGCTGCCACACGGATGTTTTTCCTCCGGATAGCCAGGAGCCGATCTGGACGTTAGCTCCGGATGATCAGCAGTTTACCGAAGTGACGTGCGGCGAGATTTGCCAGACCGTCCGCTCGTGGGCACTTGACCATGAAGGTCAAGCGCATGATTTCATTTTTCACATAACACAGGATCCGCTGATTGCTTGGGGATTCGATCCAACGCCCATCCTCAGCAACGATCCCTTGCCTGGCGTTTTGGTTATGAACCACCCGCAATACGCATCTCTATCGACGCTTTGGCGTCAAGACGGCTATCCGTGTCTACCCAATGACCAGGGTTTTCCCAATCTGGGTGACGAGATTGCGGGTGCGTCCCAGGATGGCGTTGGGGGAGGTGATGGTGACGGCGTTTCACCCGATATTGACGTGATAACCGGGATCGGCATTGATCAAAAACTTTGGTGGGTCGACTATTCGAGGCCTCGTGCGAGCAGACATCGTCTTATCAAGCAGGAAGGACTTCCGCCGGAGTGCAAGCGCCTGATTGTTTCGAATTCCATCGAGCGAACCCGCTGGTTGAAGGAAGTCGGACGCACGCCCAGGGATTTACGCGTACTCGAGAAATTCTGCCGTGAAGCCGTGAGTGCCAGTGCCAAGCGCTAGACGACTTCGGGTACGGGCGAGGCGGCGAGGAGGTCTCTGGTGTAGGGATCGCGCGGGGTTTCGAAGATCTCGCGCACTGTGCCGCTTTCGACCACTTTGCCGTTCTTCATAACGAGCACGCGGTCGGCGATATCGCGGACGACAGGCAAGTCATGGGCAATGAAAATATAGGAAAGCCCCAGGCGGTCGCGCAGCTTGGCGAGAAGAGCGATCACTTGGGCTTGGATCGAGACATCGAGGGCTGAGACAGCTTCATCGCAAATGATGACTTCGGGCTCGAGTGCAAGTGCGCGCGCGATGGCGATGCGCTGTCTTTGACCGCCTGAGAATTGATGCGGAAAGCGATCGATGTGGCTCTTATCCATGCCGACCTGGTCCAAGAGATCGAGCACGCGATCATTCCAATCGCGCTTGGGAACGGTATCCTTGTGAATCGCCCAGGGTTCGCTGACGATCTCGCGGACGGTCATTCTTGGATTGAGGGACGAATATGGATCTTGGAACACGACCTGCAGCTTGCGCCGATAGCGGAAAAGCGCATTGCCTTTAAAGGTGAATATATCCTCGTCATGGAAGCGAACGGCTCCTCGCGTTGGCTCTTCGAGCAGTAGGATTGTTCGCGCCAAGGTCGATTTGCCGGAGCCGCTTTCGCCGACAATGCCGAGTGTTTCCCCCTTGTGCAGGCGAAAACTAATGCCATCCACGGCCTTGACCACCTCGCCGGTATCGCGCCGCAACAACCCCTTGGTGATTGCATAGTGCTTGGCGAGGTTGTCGACCTCCAGCATGGCCGGCGTGTGTTTCTCGGTGTCGGTAAGCGCCCGGCGTCCCGGCACGGCTGACATCAGCCGCTTGGTATAGGGATCGCTCGGATGCTTGAAGATCTGCGCGACCGGACCGGTCTCGACGATCTTGCCCTTATTCATCACGGCCACGCGATCCGCGATCTCGGCGACGACGCCCAGGTCATGCGAGATCAACAACAGTCCCATGCCGGTTTCCGCTTGGAGTTCGGCGAGAAGTTTGAGAATTTGCGCCTGAACTGTGACGTCGAGTGCCGTCGTCGGCTCATCGGCGATGAGGATATCCGGTTTGAGCGCCAAGGCCATGGCAATCATCACGCGTTGCCGTTGGCCGCCTGAAAACTGATGGGGATAGTCCGCCATGCGCCGCTCGGGATCCGGGATGCCGACGCGTTTGAAGAGTTCGAGGGCGCGAGCGTGAACGGTCTCGCCACTCACACCATGGGCCTTGAGGGCTTCCTTGACCTGCCAGCCGACACTATAGACGGGATTGAGGTGGGCGAGTGTGTCCTGGAAGATCATCGCGAGCTTCTTGCCCTGGAGATCGCGCCGTTCCCCTTGTGAGAGCTTGCGCAGATCCCGCCCGCGGTAAAGGAACTCGCCGCTCCGCACAAAACCGGGCGGGCTGTCGATCAAATTCATGATCGCCGCGGCCGTCACGCTCTTGCCGGACCCGCTTTCGCCCAGAATGGCAAGCGTTTCGCCATGTCCGAGTGAAAAGGAAATATCCCTGACAGCGTGGATATCACCATGTGATGTGTGAAAATCGACCGTGAGGCCACGGACCTCCAGGAGTTGGTCGGTCACGGACGCGACCCGATTTCGAGACGCCACCGTTGTTCGGGATCGTTGACCGTGCGAAGCCAATTGGAGAGCAGGTTGAACGACATGGTGGTTAGGATGATCATCAGCCCTGGCCAAAACGACAGCCACCAGGCGCTGCCCAGATAGTTCCGGCCCTGCGCTACCATCAATCCCCAGGTCATTTCGGGTGGTTGAATGCCGATGCCCAAAAAGCTCAAGGCGGATTCGACCAGCATCACGAAGGCGAAGTCGAGCGTTGCAATGGTTATCAGGGTCGGGATGACAAGCGGCAGGATATGGCGGCGCAGAATACGGCCCGAGCTTGCACCCATGACCTGCGCTGCGGCGACAAACACCCGTTCGCGCATTTCCAGGACTTCAGCCCGCGTGGTCCGCAAATAGAGCGGGATGCGGGTAAAGGCGAGGACGAAAATCATGCTCACCACGGAAGGCTCGAACATGTAGAGCACGACCACGGCGAGTAGCAGGGAGGGGAAGCTCATAATGACATCGGCAAGGCGCATGATCAGCCCGCCGATCCAGCCGCCTCCATAGCCGGCAATGAGGCCCAAGACGGCACCGATGGTCATTGCGCAGGCAACCGCGGCGGCGGCGATGCCGATGGTGTTTTGGGCCGCGACGGCAAGGCGCGCCAATATGCTGCGCCCGAGAGCATCGCCTCCGAGGATGAACAAGAACCCGCGCTCGAGTTCGAAGGGCGGTGCATTGCGGGCGCGCAGATCCATCGACGTGGCGGGATCGTTGAGAAGCGTTGGCGCCAAGACCGCGCACAGCAGCATCAAGATCATCCAGAGCGCTGCAACAAAGGCGAACTTGTCGTTCCACAAGAGTCGCAGCAGGGATTGGCGCCGGTTGCCGGCATCACTTGCCAGGGGTGCAGTCTCGCTTGCCATCAGCGATGCCGAATGCGCGGATCGAGCATTGCATAAGCAAGATCGATCAAGAGGTTCATCAAGAAGATCACGAGTGCAGTGAACATGATGGCGGTTTGCACGAGTGCGAAGTCGCGGGAGGTGATCGCATCAATCATCAGATTGCCGATCCCCGGAAAACCGAAAATCGTCTCGACCACGACCGCACCATTGAGAAGGCCTACGGCCTGGTCCCCCGCCACTGTCAGGATCGGCAACATGGCGTTGCGCAGCGCATGAATGAAGATAATGGTGCGTTCCCGCACTCCTTTGGCGCGGGCCGTCTTGACATAGGCGGACGAGAGGGCGGTGATCATGGAGTTGCGCACGACCTGCAGGAGTATGCCGTACGGGCGGAAGAATTAGACCGCGTCGGGCATGACCTAATGCGAAGGTGTCCCGACAGCCGAGGTCGGAAGCCAGCCCAAGCTCACGGCGAAAACGAGAATGCCGACAATGGCGATCCAAAAATCGGGCGCACAGGCTCCGGCAATCGAGACCATGCTGGTAGCGCGATCGAAAAGGCCACCAGGCCGGGCAGCGGCGATTGCGCCGATAACCAGAGCCAGACCAATCACCAATCCCATGGTGATCAGCGCGAGGCGGATGGTCCAGGGATAGGCGTTCAGCACCACCTCGAGGGCCGGTCGTTGCTTGCGGATCGACATGCCGAAATCGAGCTGCGCCAAATCCTGCAAATAGCGCCAGAACTGCACGATCAGTGGCTGATCGAAACCGTGCATCGCGCGGAATTGTTCGCGAGCCTCAATGGAAGCATCGATCGGAAGGTAAAGGTTTGTGGGATCGCCGGTCAGGCGAGAAAGGAAGAAGACGAGGATCAAAAGGCCGATGAGGGCGATGCCGCTCGCAAGGGTCCGGCGCGTTATATAATCACCCAAGCCTCAGACACCTCGCTCGAGATCGAGAAAACTCGGGCGGCTCGGCCGAAGCCGACCCGCCCATTTCGAAACTACTCGGTGAAGGAGATCTGAGAAAGCTGAAGCTCACTATTGGTCGCAAGCGTCGGCGTGAATTCCACGCGCGGACCAACACGGCTAAAGCCGATCATGTGATAGAGCATGGCATCAGGCACGATGTCCTCGCGCAGGCGGCGGAACACCTCCTGATACTTCTGATCGCGGTCCTCGCCGACGGCAACACCCGCCTCTTCGATCAGCGTATCGAGCTCGGGATCGGCAATATCCGAGCTAATGCCGTCCGAGTGATATTTGAAGTAGATGGTAAAGCTTGCGTCGCCGGCATTGTTGTCGTGCATACTTTGCAGAAGTGTTGCCGGACGATCCTCGGCATAGGGCTTATTGGCCATATCCGCCCATTGACCGACTTCGACCGCCTGCAGCTCGACATTGAGACCGACCTCGGTGAGCATCACCTGGATCGCTTCCATCATCTCAACCGCATTCTGCCATTGTCCGATACGACTGACGAGACGAAGCGGTGTGTCGACGGCAACGCCATCGGCTTTGGCCGCCTCGACCAGTTCTTTGGCCTTGGCGGGATCGTAGGGGAACGGCTCAATGTCGTGATTGTGACCGGTGATGCTGGGAACGACGAGGTTGGCCGCCGGTACCACTTCCGCAGGTAACATCGTGCCGATGAAGGCCTCACGATCGATGGCATAGTTGATGGCTTCGCGGATCCGCTTGTCGTCCAGGGGCGGGATCTCGGTCATGATGCGGATGCGTGAGGTCTCGGAATTGAAGTAGCCGTGATCGGTCTCGGGATTGGTCGCATCCTGAACTGCGATGTTGGGGGCGATATCGGCTTCGCCGGTCTCGACCATGGCGGCACGGACCGCCGATTCCTCACGCCACACATAGGTGGCTTTCTCGACTTGCGGCTGCTCGCCCCAATAGCCGTCAAAACGCTCCAAGGTCACGTCCTGCTCGGGGCGCCATTCGGCAAACACGTAGGGGCCGGTGCCGATCGGCTCTTGCGTCAGTTCGCCCGCGGGGCTGTTGGGGGAAACCACGGTCATCGCACCCATCAGTGTCGGCAGGATCGGCTCCGGCTTCGATGACTTCACGTCGATCGTGTAGTCATCAACGACCTCGGCCTCGAGATCCACACCGCCGAAATATTTGTTGCGGTCTTCGCACGGGATATCCTCGTTGAGGGTCCGCTCGATCGAGAACTTGGCGGCTTCGGCATTGAAGTCGGCGCCATCGTGGAATTGAACGCCCTCACGAAGCTTGAAGCGCCAGGTGGTCGGATCCGTTTGCTCCCACTCCGTCGCCAGGCGAGGCGTGATGGACCCGTCTTCCGGGTTAATCTCGGTGAATGTCTCGACGACGTTCTGCTTGAGAACGCGGCCGATATTGGAGCGGCTGGAATTGCACGGATCGGCGATGTCGAGCCCTTCGACCGTCACAATTGTGACGTCGCGCGGACCGGATTGGGCCGAAGCATCTGACAGTCCCAAACCGCTGGTGATAGCGATAACGGATGCGGTGGCCAGGAAATGGCGCATGATCTGCCTCCTCTAGTGAATTGTCGGCGAAACCTAGCGGTGGCTTCGCCGCGCTGCAACCATCGTCGTCAAACCTGGAACCTTGTCTTGACTATATACCAACCAGTTGGTACAAATTTGCCATGTCTGAGAAACTAGCCATCCGACACAATGCGCGACGCAAGCTATTGGATGCAGCTTTGCAGGTGATCCGAACCCGGGGGTACTCCGCCACCTCCGTGGACGAGCTCTGCTCTGCAGCAGGCGTTACCAAGGGTGCCTTCTTCCATCACTTTAAGACGAAGGAAGACCTTGGCATCGCGGCCGCCAATCATTGGGCGGATACGACCAGCGCTCTGTTTGCCGCGGCAGCCTTTCACCATCATCAAGACCCGCTGGATCGGATCCTCGCTTACGTCGATTTTCGCAAGTCACTTCTGCGCGGTGAGCTTTGGGAGTTCACCTGTCTCGTCGGCACCATGGCGCAGGAGACATTCGC
>CAYPOV010000001.1:0-38190 GCA_964412385.1 uncultured Geminicoccaceae bacterium | reverse complement strand
CATTCGCCTTGCATCCTGCGATTTGCGCTGCCTGCGAAGAGATTATCAGCGGACATGCCGCAACGCTCGAGGCAGATATTGAGGCCGCCATGACCATGCGCGGGATCACGGCCGACTGGACGCCAGCGAGCCTCGCACTCCACACTCAGGCGGTGCTGCAGGGCGCATTCATTCTAGCCAAAGCCAAAGGTGGCCCGGCGGTCGCCGAAGAGAGCGTCGATCACCTGCGGCGCTACATCGAGCTTCTGTTTGCGCAACAGTCCAAAGGGGGGATCAGCGATGATCAGCGAGCGAATTGACGATGACGACAAAATGCTAGTGCTGTCGCTACATTTAGCGGCACCACGCGATAAAATCTGGCGTTGCTTCACGGAAGCGGACCTAATGGCGCAATGGTTCGCGCCAAAGCCTTGGACAACAGCGGATGTCGAGCTCGATGTCCGTCCTGGGGGCTCGATGCGGTTCGTGATGCAGGGCCCAGAGGGTGAGCGTTTTCCCAATGACGGTGTCTATCTTGAGGTCGTTCCGGGGCGAAAACTGGTAACCACAGATGTTTTCGAGAGTGCTTGGGTTCCAGCTTCTGAACCCTTCATGACGGCCATTTTGACCTTTGACGATGCCGAAGACGGCGGCACGCAGTACCGTGCCGAAGTGCGACATCGAACGGCCGAAGATCGCCAAAAGCATGAAAACATGGGCTTTCATCAAGGCTGGACGCAATGTGCGCGTCAGCTCGAGGCACTTGCCGCGAGCTTGCCGGAAAGCGCGTTGCCGACAGAGCACCAGAAGCTTCGGACATGCCTTTGGTTCAAGGAGGGCGGAGAAAAGGCCGCAGAGTTCTACGTCTCTCTGCTTCCCCAGAGCTCCATCGACAAAATCTATCAGCCCGAGCCTCGTGTACCGCCTCTGGTGGTTGAGTTCACGCTCGCCGGCGCTCCCTATATGGTGCTCAATGGCGGCATCGAGATGCAGCACAGCCCCGCGGCATCGATCTCGGTGCTCACCCAGGATCAAGTGGAGACGGATCGTCTCTGGGAAGATTTGACGGCCAATGGCGGCAGAGAAAGCCAATGTGGCTGGGTTATCGACCGCTTCGGGGTGTCTTGGCAGATCGTGCCGGAAACGCTCGTTCGGCTGATCAATCATCAAGACCGCGCCGCTGCCGGACGCGCGCAGCAAGCGATGTTGACGATGAAGAAGATCAATATCGCAGCACTTGAAAACGCATTTGCGGGCAATTGAGGGAGAGAGACCAATGTCCTATGTTGACGGATTTGTTGCGGCGGTGCCGACCGCAAACAAGGAACAATATCGTCGCCATGCCGAAGAGGCCGCGGTCGTGTTCAAAGAACACGGTGCGTTGAAGCTTGTGGAGTGCTGGGGCGATGATGTTCCCGAAGGCACGCTGACCTCGTTTCCGATGGCGGTCAAATGCCAGGATGACGAGACTGTGGTGTTTTCATGGCTGGTTTGGCCGAGCCGCGAGGCGCGCAATGAGGGGATGAAGAAAGTCATGGAGGATCCCCGCATGAGTCCTGACGTCAATCCTATGCCCTTCGACGGTATGCGCTTGATCTATGGCGGCTTCGAAGTGATTGTCGATCGATGATGATCGTCAATATTGACGTACCCGACATCGAAGCCGGTATCGCGTTCTATTCCAAAGGACTCAGTTTCGAACTCAAGCGCAGATTATTTGACGGTTCGGTCGCTGAACTTGGACATCATTCGGGACAGATTTATCTGATCGAGCAGAGACCAGGCTCGACGCCTGTTCCGGGATGTCGTACCCAGCGAATGTATGACGCCCATTGGACTCCCGTGCACATCGATTTTGGCGTCGAGGACCTAGACACTGCGCGTGAACGAGCGATGACAGCGGGCGCTACGGCGTCCACAGACATTACCTACCACGACTTCGGCAAACTCGCGCCGATGCGCGATCCTTTCGGACATGGCTTTTGTCTCATCGAGTTCTCGGAGCAAGGCTATCAGTAGTCGATATCTCGAGCAGGACATTACTGCCGTTGATGAGGCTGACCAAAGACTAAATACATTTATGCGTTCGGTTGGTTGCCCGAATTTGCGCAAGGCTATGTCAAGAACCTGTGAGTTCGATGGGCACGAGCAGAGGCAGGCAGGGCGCACCTCACCGCCTGGGTCGTCGCGGCACTCAATTCGGTCGAGCCATACGCTCAAAATCTGATCTTCTTTGACGTCGAAGCGCTCGACCAATATCGACCCGCGAGCCGCAAAATACTGATCAACACCGCGCTTGATTGCAAATTGACTAGCATTGCTATGTGTTCAGGGACAAGGATTACTTGGAGGGTCGATTTACGGTGGGCGATATCTTGGTGGCTACGGTACTTCGGTAACTCGAAAAAAAGAAGCATTGCAGTCATGTACAGCGGTCATTGCCTATCTCAATCAGTGTTTAGTGCCACATGCATTTTCACGTGCTTTGCAGGCACAGCTCGACGTGTTTGCCGCCGACACGGCAGGATGAGTTAGGCCTTCAGGACCACAGGAAAAACTGGTCATTGGCGAGGCGATCATCGTCGCGGCCAGAAAATCTGCTTTGACGGACCTACTCTATTAAGCTGATCGGAACATCGACGACGTCGAATGCTCGGCTCATGATACCGTCATGCACGGGATCGTTGGTTGTGGCAGTCAGGTTCGCGATACCGTATTGTCCAAGCACTTGGGCCATCTAGGATAGTGCTCACACAGTCCTTTGCGCACAAGGGAGATAGCAACATAGTCCGCTAAAGCGGAAAAGGATCATATGTGCTTCTTAGTGCACTTATGGTTTGGCTTTCGAGAGAAATCTCAGCTTGATTGTCGCACCAATCCGTTCCACGCTGAATGCCAGGAATGCAAATGGGGATCTAGGATCAAGCCACTAGGGAGCCGATAAATGAGATCAAACGCAGTCCTCATCGCGCTCGTTGTCTTGTTCTTCTCGTCAGGCGTCGTGCGAACTCATGCAACCGATAGTGTTCTGGAAGACGTGCGCGCACGAGGATACGTCAAATGCTCGATCGGCAACCGACTGGTTGGCGATACACGGATCGGCGAAGAAGGTTATGAAGGCTTCTTTCCCGAGTTTTGCAGAGTTGTCGCTCTCGCAGTTCTGGGTGATCGGACAGCCGTGGAGATGTCGCCCTCACTGATCCGGGCCGGTTTGGAGAGCATTTCCGAGCGGGATGTTGATATCTACGTTTCGAACGTCACCTGGACTTTCTCGCGCGATCTCTCGCTCGGCCTGACGCCGGCAGCAGTCCTTTACTATGATGGCCAAGGTTTCATGTCGCATAGGGGCACAGTCCAAGGCCCGCTGACTGAGCTTGAAACAGCTTCCGTTTGTGTTTCGCGCGCGACAACGACGCAAGGGAACCTTGAGGACTTTGTTTCGGTCCACGGGCTAGATTGGGAAGTCCTGCCTTTCGAGTCCTCCCAGGGGCGCAATGACGCTTTTTTCTCGCGCCGTTGCGATCTGCTAACAACCGACCGGTTCGCGTTGGTGACCATGCGGTCCTCAGCCCTCGACGATCCGGACAATTACGTGCTGCACGAGGAAATCATCTCCAAGGAGCCGCTGGTCGCCTATGTGTCGTCCCACGATATGATCTGGGCCACTATCGTCCGCTGGGCAATATTCGTAACTATGCTGGCTGAAGAAAAGGGCATCACACAGGAAAATTATCAAATGCATCTCGACAGCCGGGATCCCGAAATTCGCCGTCTGCTTGGCGTTGACGAGTTGGAAGGCGCCAGAGCAGCCGGCTTGGCACCGGATTGGACGCGCCAAGTCATCGCGGGCGCAGGAAACTATGGGGAGATTTTTAGTCGTTATTTGGGCGCGAATAGTGAAATGGAAATTGACCGCGGGCTTAACCGGTTGTGGCGTGATGGTGGTCTGATATTCAGCCCACCTTTCCGATAGGTTTCAACAATGGCTCGTCCGGCAACGTCTAAGATCAAGCCAAGCCAGCGCATCTCGACACTTCTCTTCATCATCCTCACCGCTGTTGCTGTCGTTATCGCGTTTGGACTTCTCTCGATTAGCTTACGCCTCACGGAAATTCGTGGCGAACTCGACAAGCTTCGCGACCAATCCCTCCCTCGCTTGGTCAAGCTTGCCCAGTTATCGCAAGATGCGTCAGCCACGAGCTCATTCGCACCGGCACTCAGCATGAACCCGACACGTTCTGAATTCGACACGTTGCGCGCTCGAATTCGCGACAAGGAAAGTTCGCAGCGGGCGCTGATTGAGGAACTCGATGCCTTGCTGGAGCAGCCTGACCGGATTGATGCGCTGAAGCACAGCGCTGATTTGCTGATTGCAAATCTAGCAAGCTTGACTGCGGCGGTGGATAATCAGATCGATATCAATCGGCGCCTTGACATACACAGTGATGACTTCACGCAAATTCTCGCGTCGCTCCAGGAAGGAACCAAAGCGAGTGGGACAAAGACTTTAGCACTGGCACGGCAGGCGGTCTCTCAAGTGCAAAACATGCTTCTCGACGTGAACCGGGCGCGTTTTGCACACAACCGTCGCAAAGTTGAAGAAGCCTTCGCTGCTCTTGTGCAGTTGCCCCAAAGCCCACCTCGGGGCGCAGGAAGCCTGTCTTCTGAGGCTGCTTCTGCGACACGTAGGATCGCAGATCTTTGGGCTGCCTCGAGTGAGCAGGTTCTCTCGGATAAGACCACCCAGCTTACGAATGCTTTCCGTATCAAGGCGTTAGCCGAGGAAAATTCGTTGATCGCAAACCGCTTGCTAAGCACTACGAGTAATGAGTTTTGGCGCGCCCGGTCAGAGTTGGAGGCGCAGGTCCAATTCGTTGACCAGACAACGCTAATCACGCTTTTGGCAATCATCGTCGTCGTCGTCACGATGGGGGCCGGCAATATCCTCGTTTGGCAAGTGTTGAATAAGCGTGTTCTTAGGAGGCTGGACCGGATGCGTGAGTCTCTTCAGAAATATGCCGAGGACCGACAGCACGGGCTTTCCGATCCGCGTCCGGATGAGATTGGAGAAATTTCCAGCGCCATGGCGCGATACATGGCAATGATTGATCAGCGCGAAGCTGAACTGGCGGAAAAGACTACGGTTCTGGAACAGCTATCTAAGCAGCTTGCGAAGTACCTTTCACCGCAAGTCTACCAATCGATCTTTGCCGGAAAGCAAGAGGTCAAGGTCGCCAGTACTCGCAAGAAGCTGACCATCTTTTTTTCGGATATAGCTGGATTCACAGAAGCTGCGGACCGCCTGGAATCCGAGGAGCTGACCCAGCTCCTGAATCATTACCTAACCGAAATGTCGCAAATCGCGCTGCGCCATGGCGCTACCATCGACAAGTATGTCGGTGATGCCATCATGATTTTTTTCGGCGACCCGGAAACACGAGGAACAAGAGAAGACGCCCTGACATGTGTCGGTATGGCGATCGAAATGCGGCGCCGGATGCACGAACTTCAAGAGCTTTGGCGCCGATCTGGCATCGAAAGACCCCTACAGGTCCGGATGGGTATTCACACAGACTATTGCACTGTCGGAAACTTCGGGAGTGAGGACCGGCTCGACTACACAATCATCGGCGGTGCGTCAATATCGCTTCGCGGCTTGAGGCTCTAGCGGCACCTGGTGAAATTCTGATCTCCTATGAAACCTTTGCGCTTGTCAGTTCAATGATTGCTTGCGACGAGCGCGGCGAAATTGACGTAAAAGGCATCGCCTATCCAATTGCTACTTACCGCGTTCTCGATCCTTACGCGGACCTCGAAAGCGAACTACGCAGCCTCCACGAACACCATCCACATCTCCACATGGATATTGACTTCGCCGAGATGACGGCCACGGACCGTGAGGCTGCCAAAAAAGTACTCGACCAGGCATTGCGGCTCTTGAGCCAACAAACACGGTCAAGGTTGTCCTAGCAGGATCGCGGTACTAAAATGATCGACCAGAGCACGCCGGCGAACCATGGTTTCGCAGCGATAAGTGTATGCAAGCGGCGACAGGGATTACCGTTTAGACCGAGAGGATGGGTGCAGGTTCCTTGATCCTGAAGAGCACGGTGCATTGAGGCTCGTGGATTGCCGGGGCGAAGATGTAGCCAAAGGCAATCTGAACTCGTTACCGATCAGTGCCGCCGCTTGCACGAATTCGCGGCCTATACGACAGTTTGAGTCAAGCTTTCAGGACCACAGAATAAGTTCGTCATGGGGCAGGCGGCCGATGAAGGAGCTTGTTTGGGCGCGCCATTCACCTTCGCGGACGTTCTCGACGATGATGTCATGCGGGTTGCGGGTGTTGATGATGATGACATCACCAACCTCGGGCATGAAGGTGAAGGATTCGGCGTCCGCCACATAGTCTTGGTCGAGATTGAGCACGCGGCCGCCGCCACCATGCATGGGGCCGCCTTTGGCTCCACCCTCGCGCGGAACGGGGCGCCGGTAGGTGGTGGTTTGGCCCGTACCGGTCGGCATCTCGAGATAGAGGTTCCAGCCCAGCTGATCGACGACCTTGGCGATGGCGTAACCTTCGGCCGAATGCGGCGTGAAATCATAGTGGAGGTGACCGCTCGAAGCGCGTGTCTTGATGCCACCCGCGAAGTAGCGTCCAAAACCTGGCTCTTTGGCGATATCGACCTCCGCCGGCCAGAAGCTGCGCAAGAGTTCGATCATCCGTCGCAAGGGATCAAAGCCGGCGGCCCCGGTGATCTCGGCGGTGATCGCATAGGACGGATCGACGGTTTCGAAGTATTGCTCCTTGGTGGCACCTGTGAAATTCGAGAAATTGGCACCCAAGAGAGTCATGCGGGCGGTTTCAGCCTCGCGCGTGTCGCCAGCATGGCCACGGATGCCGTCGCAAAACTTCTTGCACTCTTCGGCACTTGCAAAGTCAGGGATTCGGATGGCGGGAACCTCGCCTGACATCAAGGCGCGAAGATTCTTTTCGTTCAAACCGAGGGCCGCATCGCTCCAGGGCTCGGTGACGATGGCTTCATTCATGGCACGCTTCCTTGGTCATAGACATAGGCAATGCTGGGTAGGTCATGCTGCGGCGGGAACATCGCGCGTGGTGACGCGGCGCAGATCCCTTGGGTATCGAGGATCGAATAGTCGGCCTCGATGCAGCGTACAACGGTTATCCCATATCACGAGATCGCCAGCCTGCCAGCAATGGCGATAGACGAACCGTGGCTGTGTTGCGTGCTCAAGGAGTTCGTGCAAGAGAATCCTCCCTTCCGGCACGGGCCATCCGACAATGTGGGTAACATGCGACCCGATATAAAGCGATTTGCGCCCAGATTCTCGATGAAGGCGAACAACCGGGTGTTGGACAGCAGGCAGGGCCTTGGTCTCGTCCTCGGAATAGCTCGGGAAGCCTAGCTGCTCGCGCGAGAAACCGTAGCGATGCTCGCCGACAAGATTGTCGATCTTGGCTTTTGTGGCATCGCTTAGAGCTTCATAGGCGCCGCGCATATTTGCGAATTCCGTCTCGCCGCCCTCAGGCGGCACGACATAGGCGTAAAGCATGGAGAGGGCGCCGACGACAGGCCGGAATGAGGCGTCCGCATGCCACACCATATTCGAGAGGTTTTCGAGCCGACGGCGATCCTCGCGGTCATGCACTTGGTTCTTCTCGTTGAGATTGGAAACGTCGATGATGGCGCGGGACGCGATGCGATGTTTGTTGTCAGGGCGGTAAACCTTGGCTGAAACCTCGAGCTCACCGAAATGGCAGGCAAAGGCTGCTTGCGTGTCGTCGTTCAAGTCCTGATTGCGGAAGACAAGCACGCCGTGATCATTGATTGCCTTTTGGATGATCTTGATGGTTGGCTCGTCGAGAACTTGCCCGAGCTTGATGCCGCTGCCTTCGGCCACGAAGCTCGACGGTATGGGCCCGATCTGCATGGTCGTCTCCCTGATCAGCTCATTTGGCTTTCTAGAACGGCTACCGACTATTTCCTATTGCGTCGGATTTGTCTGATCAAGCCCCATGCTCGTTCGTTGTCCTTGCCTGCGCTCCCAAACAAAGCCGATGATCGCGTAGATGAGAGCGAGCAACGTCAGGGCTGCGATCAGCCAATTGACGGCAACCCAGCCGAATGCCGCGAGAATGGCGCCTGAAAAGAAAGTCGCGATCGCGACCCCGCTAACAATGATGAAGTCGTTCGCGGCTTGAAGCTTGGCTTTTTCTTCGCGTTTCTGGGATTTGGTGAGCATCGTGGTTCCGCCCAAGAACCCGAGATTCCAACCCAAGCCGAGGAGAATGAGGCCGAGCCAGAAATCGAATAGTTCACGGCCCAGCAGCATCACGGTTGCCGATGAAATCAAGAGGATCAAGCCGACGACTGCGATCGGATGCGATCCTTCCGCCCGCGCGGTAATCGAGGCCATTTGTGCCGCGGCCGGCCAGAAGGTGAGCCTCATCGGTCGCGTTTCCGAACAAGACAATGACGGCACCGTCTGCCGCGTCAAGAAAGGTCAATGAGATGAATATGTTAGTCTCCGATACCTTTGGTGGATTGCACACCGTCTATCTCGATGCACAAGCGACAGAGCGGCCGCGGGGCGAAGCCATCGCAGTCTATGTCAATGTCGTGCAAGAGCATTTCGGCAATGCCCTGGGTCGCGATGCCAAACAAGCCTTGGAAACGGCGCGCGAAACGATCGCCGCCGCACTCAATGCACCAAGCAACGGTGTCTTTTTGACCAGTAGTGCCACTGAGGGAAACAATCTTATCATCGACAGTGCCGCCCTTCGAAACCGTGCTTTGGCAGTGAGCGCTATCGAGCACAAATCCGTGTTGGAGCCGGCACGACACTGTGCGGCGAAAGGCACCAAACTCACGACGATCGCTGAATTTTAGGAAGGTATGTACGTCTCGATGAGTTTGAGGATGCGGTTCAGGCTGGACCGACTTTGGTTTCGGTGATGCTGGCCAATAATGAGATCGGTGTTATTCAGCCGATTGAATCAATCCGCGAAATCTGAAGCCGTCATGATACCTGGCTACACGTCGATGCGACCCAGACGGTAGGCAAAGTCAAAGTCGACTTTGACGCATCGGGTGTCGACCACATACCCATTTCCGCCCACAAGTTCGGCGGGCTTAAGGGGGTTGGTGCTGTGCTTATCAATCCCGATCTGGTCGACGAGGTGGAGCCCTTGGTTGTGGGCGGAGGGCAGGAATATGGCCTGCGTTCCGGCACGACCCCGGTTGGCCTCTGCGTTGCCATGGCAACGGCCATTGAAATCGCCACATCGGACCAGGAGGAGGAGAACGCGAGGCTCACCCGGTTGAGGGAAAAATTCATCGAGGCGTTCCGCCATCGCCCAGACTTCTTCCTCAATGGTTCGATGCAATCGCGTCTACCGCACAACTTCAATGGCGGCTTTGAGGGTATTGAAGCGTTAACACTGATGCGCCAGATGCCCGAAATCAATTTCTCAGCGGGTTCGGCTTGCACCACGGGCGCCCAAAAGGCACATGTTCTCAACGCTGTCGGGCTTGCGCTGGAGCGGCAACGTGCAACGTTTCGTCTGGGCTTGAGTTGGTCGACGACCGAGGATGATGTCGACTACGCCATCACCAGATCTCAAGAAGTGATCCACCGGCTTTCTTGAGCTGTGTCGCATCGTTAGCAGCAAACTTCGTCAATCAGAGAACGATAGAAGGATTGAATTTGACGTGTGATCGGGCCGGGAATCTCATCGAACTCCCGGCCATCGATCGACGACACAGGGGTTTGGCCGCCAAAGCTCCCTGTTATGAACGCTTCGTCAGCGCCATGGGTCTCGACCAGGGAAAAATTCCGCTCAAATACCGGTAGCCCGTGGCGTTTGCAGAGTTCGATGGTCTTGCGCCGCGTGATTCCATTCATGCAATAATCGCCGGTGGATGTCCAAACCTCGCCGCGCCGCACGATGAAAAAGTTGCAAGAGTTCGTCGTATTGACGAAGCCGTGCGGGTCCAACATCAACGCTTCGTCTGCCCCGGCTTTGTCGGCTTGGATCGCGGCCAAGATGCAGTTGAGCTTGGAGTGCGAATTGAGTTTGGGGTCCTGGCTCATCGGCAGACCGCGTACTTGCGGGACCGTCGCGAGCCGCGCACCAGCCTCAACTGTTGGGATCGAATGCTCGACAATGACCACGATTGTCGGCCCGAATTTCGACAAGCTCGGATGCTGGAAGGGCCTAGCTTTACGGCCGCGCGTGACCATTAGTCTTGCGTGAGCATTTTCGGTCATGCCATTGGCAACTCTCGTTTCTTCAAGAGCCCTGATCACGCCTTCACGGTCCATGCCAATATCGAGATCGATAGCGCGTGACGCTTCGAATAGGCGATCGAGATGATCGTCCAGAAACAGCCACTTGCTGTTGTGGAGCCGGAGACCCTCCCATACGCCGTCGCCGAGCATGAAACCCGAATCATAGACGGAAACCTTGGCGTCTTGGCAATGCACGAGATCGCCATTGATATAGATCTGAAGGTCGTCGTTGCGCGGATCGGGCTGACTATCGTGGGTGGTCATGATATGCCTCTGACAGAAATGAAAAGAGCAGTTAACCGGAGGAAACGATATGGGCCGAAGCCTCGTCACAAGCCTTTTATTCGTACTCTTAGGGACGATTGTCGCTCAAGCCGAAACAATCAAGACCATTACTCTTGGTGCGGTCTACAATTTGAGCGGCGATCAAGCCTCGCTCGATGTGCCATCGCTCAATGGTGCCAAACTTGCGGTGAACCAGGCCAACGAAAGCGGGCGTGTCAACGGCCATCCGGTGGAACTCGTCATTGTCGACGGGCAGTCCTCCTTGGATTTGGTGCGCGAGCGAACCGAGACCTTGCTTAACGAGCAACCCGGGATCTCAGCGCTGTTTGGTCTGTCCGACACGGATATGGTGATGGCAGCAGCCCCCGTTGCCGCCGAACACGAGCATCTTTTTCTCACATCCGGTGCGACATCTCCAAAATTACCGTCAGATGTGCCGACCTATCTTTTTCTTGCCTGCTTTGGTGACAATGTGCAAGCAGCAGCCGGCGCCGAGTGGGCCTACACCGAGCTGGGCGCGCGTAGCGTTTGGGTGATCTACGACACCACCCACACCTATACGACCTTGCTGCAAGGTTATTTCCGCGAGCGCTTCGAAGCACTCGGCGGCGAGGTGGTCGCCGTTACTCCATTCGGTACCGGCAACGACCTATCAAGTGCCATTGTCGACGCTAAATCGGCAGATCTTATCTATCTTGCCACCGAAGCTGCGACTGACGCCTTCAATGGCGTTGCAACTTTGCGCGCTGCAGGGATAGAGACGACGATC
Organism: uncultured Geminicoccaceae bacterium; assembly: GCA_964412385.1. Taxonomy (GTDB): domain Bacteria; phylum Pseudomonadota; class Alphaproteobacteria; order Geminicoccales; family Geminicoccaceae; genus JBGSYN01. The sequence continues at coordinate 26,840 of CAYPOV010000001.1, read as the reverse complement.
CTCGGCGGTGATGGCTATGACTCCGAAAAGGCATGGGCCAAGGATCCAACCATCGGTGATGTCTACTTCACCACTCACGCTTATCTCGGTGCCGACAACACCAATCCGGAGGTCCAAGCGTTTCGAAAGGCCTATCAGGACGCCTATGACCGGGAACCCGATAGTTTTGCGGCTCTAGGCTATGATGCGGCCAATCTTCTCATGACGGCGGTGCTGAACGCACAGAGTGACGAGCCGTCGGCGATGGTAGAGGGTTTGTCCGCGGTCTCCGATTTTCGAGGTGTCACGGGTACGTTCAGTTACAATGGAGGGTCGCGAATTCCCAAAAAATCTGTCTCGGTCCTCAAAGTCGAGGAGGGCAAGCAGACCTTCGTCGCAGAGTTTGTGCCGAAGGTGATTCCTGCACCCTGAGAGTTGTGAGGGCGTCAGCTCGCCTGTGGCGGGGCCCGTTCGCGGACTTGGGTCGGGGCACTAAAGCTTCGCTGTAGTTTTTCTTCTCGAGCGACACCCCACCTGTCCCGAACAAATCGGTAAACGCGCATAGCCAAGAAAATCACTGCGACGACGACGATGAAGATTGCGGTCCAGACGATAAGAATACCGGTGAAATCCAGTGTATAGTTGACTTCATTTGGTGTGAGCCTTTCCGTCGTCCCGGCATCATTGTCCGTTGTTGGTGTGTCGATCTCAGAAAAATCGACCTTCTCGGCTTGAAGATCGGCATTGACGTCATCGATAGCGACTAGGAGCTTATTTCCCGACCTATCAGTCCAGGTTAGCGATCCCGTTACCGCTGGTTCCGCAACTTCCGCGTCCTCAGCCATCGATCATGTCCACTAATTGAGAGGGAAAGAGTCGTTGTGGTTAGTTGTGCTCAACGGGGCTGCAATATTCGCCGCTTTGCAGAACTGGTGCACAAGCGAGGTCGGCAATTTGCCTCGACGCGAAGCGCCCCGCTAGTAGCCGCAAGAATTGGCCCTTGCCTTCAACGTCAACCCGTTGGGCCGGGAGCCTTTGGAGCTGATCGATTGTAGGAAAACGATCCGACAATCGCTGCCATTCCAAGTCGATCCCGCGTTGCGTGCGAACCGATCCAAGATGGAGCGCATAAGTATCGCTATCCTCAGCTATCATTCGTTGGCTGGTAGGTTGATCTGAGCCTTCGTCCGCTGATAGCAAGAGAGGTTCCGTAGCCTCGTTGTCGGGTGTTTCACGATGCAACTCCACGATGTCTTCCAGTTGGCCAGAGGCCTCCCATGTCAAGCGATCATCGACGATCGTCGCGGTCAACGATGGTGATGATGGTGATTTGGTCTCCGTGTCCTTTGCGATCGGTGGAGTGTCGGCAGACTCCGTCTTGGTGCTGGTCGAAATGGCACGATCCGCCCTTGGCGCTCCTTCTTGGAGCCTTTTCAATTGATCGAGATTGCGGTCGAAAACCTGCAGGGCAGGATCGTTAAGCGGCATGATTTTTTCTGCACTCTTGATGGCACTGCGTTGCAACATCAAGGCGCTTTCGATATCGCCCATGCGCCATCGTAGTAGAGCGCGATTGTTGAGAACCATAAGAATGACCGGATGGGAGAGGCCAAATCTTGCAGCAATTGCGGAATACGCCTGATTCATCAGTTCGCGCGCTGTCTCGTAATCGCCGCGCCGCACGTGAATATTGGCGAGATTGTTCCGTGCCACGGCCTGCACAACGGGATCGCCCTCCTGCAACACCGCAATGGCCTCCTGAAGATGCGTTTCGGCACCTTCGAGATCGCCACGACGTTTCAATTGCTCACTTAGATTGATGAGGAGGGGTGCCAGCCTCGGATCGTCGGTTCCGTAAGTTTCTCGAAATTCGTCAAGATCGGATTGGCTAGGAGTTCGCGTTGACGAGTACGCCCAAGTCGTACCGAACATCGATATGATGAAGCAAGCGATCGCGACCACGGTTTGCTTTGGATTTGAACGCATATTTACACCGACTGGACCATATTTGTTCATGTAATAGTAGGATAATCATCGGTAATTGAACAACCTCCAGCTTCCGATGACGCCGCGACGGATTGGCTGAATAGAGGCTTTCGTCACTTCAAGATATGCATGAGCTTCGCGCCGATAGCACTCGCCAGCCCTTGTGACCCTTGACGGGTTGCGATGATCGCTCACTACTCAGGTATCAATTTGACCCTGATAGGGCGAAGATGATGGCTATGGCGCGTTTGAGCATGATCAAAGGGCGCCACCCAGAGGTAGAGAGGCTTGTTCACGCGAAACGTGACGTCGTAGTCCGAGCCCGTTCCCAAGGAGCGGGAGAATTCGACAGTCCATGTGCCTGACTGCCAAGAACCTTGCGCTCGAACATCGCTACGATCGTCACCCAAGCGATCGTCAATGATGACGCCTGGAAGTCTAGTGCCAAGGGGGAGAGTATCTTTTTCCACGTCATAGAGGCTTGCTTGCGTAGGACGAACGACGCCGCTCCATGCGCTGTCCAGATCGTCCGGAATCAAGATCGGCACGAGATCATCGGCACAATCGCGATCGCGTGCCAAACATGCCTGCAGGCGAGCTTCACTGGAGCCTGCAGCTTTTCGATATGAGCCTTCGCGAGCAATTTCGGTTCGTTGTAGCGCGCAGCTGGTATCGGAGTTCAGGCAAAAGTTGAGATGGTAGCCGGCGGGACCATAGTCAGGTTGGTAACCGCCCGTGTAACGACGATTATCGAACACTGATGGAATCGGTGGTCCGATGTGATTGTCATCGGCAAAGCCCGGTGACATTTGGCCGGTTCGAAGTGATTTCCAATGCCAGAGGTCAAGGACTGCACCATCAGTCGTAAAATGAAGGCCACGGTCGAGTTGCTTGTGTGAGCCCTCGATCAGTGACTTGCCGTGATGGGTGAATGCACTCGCGAGGATAGGCACATCGCTAAAAAGCAGGGCCAGCTTGTCTTCGTAATACTCGTTTTCATCGGCATTGAGAAAACCGGTCTGCAGAAGTTCCCAGCCGGCCTCAGTCTTGATCAGAGGTAGATGGTCCTGACTACGCGTGGGATCTTCCCATTGGGCAAGAAGAAAAAATCTGTCGCCGTCGTGGAGGGCTCGAAGTGAGACCGTCGTGCTGCCATCAACGAAATTGGCGCCACGTAGAGTTTCGACGCGCACCTCATCGGCAGTTTGCCAGGCAGGATCGTCGTCATTGCCGTCAAGGCGAGGTGGCAATGCTGTGTGCCTCACCTCAATTTGTTGAAGACTGGTGCGATCCACGGCAACAGCACCGCCCGCCACGACCAGGCCCAAAAGCGCAGCTCCAAGGCTTTGCGTGAGGAACTGGCGCCTCGGACGAAAGATCTTGAGAGCCGATCCTTTGCCCAACTGAGCAAGAACATGAAGCGGCCAATAGGCAAGAATGATACACGCGGCAGCACTATGGACCGTTGTGGTTATCGTGGGCGGTAGCACCTGCCACTCGGGCCGATAGAGCATCACGCCGGTGACGAAAGCCACCAAAATAGCCATATGTACGATGCGGAATAGGATCGCGTTCCAATAACCCCAGCGATTGACCGCGGGCGTTGGTGTTCGGGCTCGAAATTGGCGGCGCCAGTGGGCGAGGGAGATCCGCTGTTTCTGGCCTGCCGCGAAAAGGAAAACAAGATAGGCCGTGGCGACGGCAATCAGTATCGATGCTGAAAAGAGATGCCATGCGATGAGCCGGCCTTCGATGAGATACCCACCGAAAAGCCGAGCGACCGGGCCAAGGAAGCTGGCCTGGCTGTCGTAGGCAATCCCCAAGCCGGTAAGCAGCAAGAACACGACCATGCCGACCAAAAGCCAATGGGCAATGATCGTGAAGAGATCGGCGCGTGGCAAGCGTTTTGATGAAGCCATGAAGATAAGAGGGCCCGGTTAAACGGGCGCTCACCGGGCCCTGAGTTCGATGGGTGTGGCTAGAGCCGCACCCTCTCGATCAATTCGAGGGTTTCGGGGTCGATCACCTCGATATCGATATTACTGCCATCGATATTGAAAAACACGAGAGCAAACTGCGTCGTGAACTTCATCAAATAGTCACCTGACTGGTCCGAGGCGACATCATAGCCGACATGCCAAGGAGCAGGATCGATGCCGTAGTAAGGCGCTCCAGTTGCACCATTGGTGATATGATGCCATGAACGTGTAATTTCCTGCTTGGTTTCCGGCTGGTAGCCATTCTCAGCATAGATCGGCATACCGGGCTGAACGTGCACGCGGCTGTAGTTGTGCTCGTCACCCGCCATGACCACGCTGATCTTGTCGTAATCATTGATGATCGCCAAGATTTCGTCGCGCCGTTCAACGATGCCTTTTTCCGCTGACGTGCCGGCGATGACCGGGCGGTGGCTGTTGTCGCCATCATAGAACATGTCGTCGGAAACGTGCCCGCCATTCGGGAAGATCGGCGTATGCACGGTCAAGAACACATGATCGATTGCGTCATCGCTCTGATAGTGTTCGAGGCGCTCCTTCAGCCATGCGAGCTGGTTGTCCATGATATAGCCATGGATGTTGCCGCCGACCAAGCCGTCGCCGCTATCGGAGAGATAGGGAGAGTAGAGATAGTCGGAGTTGAGATTGATGACGGCGATATTGGCCCAAGTGTAATCGAAAACCGTTTCCGCATAGCTTGGGAAGTCGTCCTTATTCGGATCCGGATCGAGTGCTGAACCATCCTCGCTTTTGGGACCATTCTCAAAGTTGGCGAATTCGCTGCGGAAGACGGCACCGGGTCCTTCGGTCTCGAACGGGAAGCGCGGAATTTCGAGGCCGTACTTTGAGCCATCGTCAAACTGGTGGACGACGACCTCATGGTTGCCGACTCCGACAAACATAGGAAAACGGGCCCAGAACGGGGTCACGGCGCGTTTCCAATTGACGTACTGGGCTTTCTGGACTGTCGGGCTGGTGTTGTAGCCGTTGATGAGATCGCCGGTGAAGTGCATGAACGAGGCACCGTTGGCGGTAACAAGCGGCATCAGGCGGCGGATCATATATTCGTTGATGCCGGCCGCGTGACGCTCGCCGCTGTCGATACCGTGACGCGAATCGCTGCCGAAGGCGAAGCTGAATGGTTCGCGCGAGCCCGGCTCCGGTGCCGTTGTGAAATCGAAGGTCATCGAGTCGCCGGAGGCCGACGCCGTGTATGCGTAGGTGGTGGAGGGTTCGAGACCTGTGATCTCGACCTCGTGACGTTGGCCCGGCTCGCTCTTGAACGTGCCGACACCTGGAACCTCGACCTGGGCATCCGTCTCGGTCATGGTTTCAAACGCGACAGTCACGCTTTCATGCGTCATTTTCTCGAGGAACGGCCCTTCGACGATGCTGGTTTCGACGACGTGATAGGGACCGTCCTTGCTGTCTGCCGTGAACGCGAAGATCGTCTCGCCCATGATTTCGCCGTCGGCGGCCTGGACGCGCGAGTAGAGATGGCCCTTGCCCGACGCGACCCAGTCGGTGAAGTCTTTCTGGCCGTTCAGCGTTCCGTTCATAACGACATGGGCATTACCGTTCTCATCAATGGCAGCGCTGTAGCGATACTTCGGTAGCGGAAACAGATGATCAAAATCGATCAATGAGAAAAACAGTGTGCCGCCCTTGAGGACTGCCCCACTGTCGGGATCGCTGAATGTGAAGGTGAAGCCGTCATCGGCGCCTTTCGGATTGCCGCGGACCATATCCACGGAGATCGTGGGAGCGGGCTCTTTAAGCGGGTAGAACTTGCCGTCCGGTCCCTTGATTTGAAGCTTGCCGTCTTCCGAGTACTCGATATTCGAGTAAACGGCAGGGATTTCGGCCTTCTCTTGTGTGTCTTGGGCAAATGCCGCGGTACCGGCCAGAAGTGCTATTGCAGCGGCGCCCGAGAGGGACCTGCTTAGCGCTTTTTGAGACATTTTTCCTCCTAATGCTCGATTGGGTACAACCCGTCTGTGACCATTCCACGGGAATGTGACAACATGATGAGAAGCCCAACACCGTATCGGATAAACGCTTAAGGCGAGAATTTCTAACTGGTCATGGTCGGCGCGCATGACGGGGATGCAACCTCCTGGTCACGTGCTTATGTCTAACGGTACTGTGATCAATGCGCTGAAGGAGCAGGAATGACCGACGGACTCGCAGACGCCTATCGCGCATGGTTGGGTGACTGCGTCCCGATTTGGGTGCTATTGCCCGATGATCTTATCCCATCGCTCGTCAATGCCGAGATCGGCCCGTCCGGGGGTGTTCGCATTGCCGAGCATGTGCCGATAGAAGAACTTTCGACACTCCCTGCCTTTTCGGCAATCACGAAGCTGCTTCGTGCCATAGACGGCGGCGGTGCTGCACCCGTCGATGCGGCCGGTGAGCTTGACCGTTCTTTTCTGGGCGCGGTGGCACAAGACCTTCCGCAAGACCTTGTCGTCTATGCCGCGGCGATTGTCGGTCTCATGGGGTATCTTCACATCGACGGTTCTCTGGTTCGTTTGACCGATGAGGGAAGGGCGAAAGTTGCGGAACTCGAGCAGACGCCCGAGCGTGCAGCACGGTTTTTTGGCGATGTCGTTGCGGCGACGCTGACCACATACAATCTTGGATTTCTCGATGACTTCGAGCTCGAAGGATTTCCCCAAAGTCATATTGCCCTTGTCCTTTATCTCTTGGGCCAGACTGCTGATGAACCCATGGCGGCATCCGAACTGGCGCGGCTCGCAAGCATGCCAACAGAGATGTCCGACCGCGATGATCTTGATGAAATCGCATTGGCGTTCGAGGCACGTGTCCTTCGTTATCTGGTCTGGTTCGGGACAATGAAGGCTTGCGGAGAAGGTGCTTACAAACGCACCGAACGCTTCAATCGGCTGTTTAAATTCAACATCGCGATGAAGAGTGCGGATGAAAAACTCAACTAAACCTAGCGGGCCCCAACAATGAGCAAGCGGATCAACGTTTCGAAACTGCCGGCAGTCATAGGTACCTATTATCCAACTCCATTCGATCAGCCTTGCCGAGGCCGCGAGCGCAAAAGACTTGGCGATGCGGCCGGACTATCGCAATTCGGCGTCAATTTGCTGCGGCTGCCGCCAGGTGCTTGGTCGAGCCAACGCCACTGGCATAGTCATGAGGACGAATTTGTCTATGTAATCTCCGGCGAAATCGTGTTGGTCACCGATGACGGGGATGAAGTGCTGAAGTCAGGTGATGCAGCGGGGTTCAAGGCGGCCGATAGTAATGGTCATTGTTTACAGAACCGGTCCGATGGTGACGCATTAATCCTCGAAATCGGCTCCCGTCTCGAAGAGGATGGCGCGGACTATCCTGACATTGACCTCAAGGCGCCAGCTAGTGCCACACCCGCGAGGTTCACTCATCGAGACGGAACGCCATATACTGACCTCAAACGCCGCGGACCTGAAGACAGGTGACCTCGCGTGTACCAATGGAGGTGATTTCTCACTCAACATCCTCGTCCGTGTCGCCGAAATTTCATTGTATTATGGAAGAATGCGGAGCTTTATTCTTTGGAGGTTGCCGCCAGAGTCAAGAATTTGCGACTAATTTTTATGCAGTATTGCCTATGACTTTGGCAAGATAAGATGAACGAGTCGACTTTCGCGTGTCGCATAAGGATGGCAATGCTGTTTGAGTGTCGTGGAAAGTTATCGTGAACATCTAACAACCACTTTACACCGAAAGCGATTGCTTCGAAGATCCGGCTGGGTACCAAGAAGTGGGAGCACGGAAGATGACAACAGGAATGATTGGACGGCGAAGCGTACTTCGTCACGGTGGCGTGGGTGTAGCAGCCGCTGCGACAGTGGGTGCGGTTGGCGCAGCAACAGCACGCGAGGCCGCGGCTCAAGCTCCGGCAGACAGTCTACTGCGGAAAGTACTCGATCGCGGTCACGTCATTGTCGGTACAGGCAGCACCAATGCCCCATGGCATTTCGAGGACGAGGCTGGCAACCTTGTCGGCATGGACATCGCAATGGCACAGATCTTGGCTAAAGGCCTGTTCGATGATCCGACCAAGGTTGAATATGTGCAGCAGGATCCGGCAGCGCGCATCCCTAACCTTGCCACAGGCAAAGTTGATATTGTCATCCAATTCATGACGATCACACCGGGGCGGGCACAACTCGTCGCGTTCACGAGGCCTTACTATGTTGAGGCTGTGGCTCTCTTGACCCGGCCGGATGCCGAGCTGAAGTCGAAAGAAGAACTGCTCGCTGGCGGTTCCGATACGCGCATCTCGATCCTCCAGAATGTTGATGCCGAGCAAAACGTTCACAAGATCTTTCCGGAATCGCAAGTCCTCCTCATCGACACGCAAGCCAACGTGATCCAGGCCTTGGAGAGCGGCAGGGCCGATGCAGCGGCCGTTGATCTTTCGACCGTCCGCTGGTTGGTGAAGCAATCGCCGGATCGCTATTATGACAGCGGCACCCGCTGGTTCTCGATGCTCTACGGCGCTGCCGTGCCACAGGGTGATCAAGTCTGGCTGAACTATGTCGACACCACCTTCGATGTCGCCATGTTCGGCCATCAAAACGACATTTTTGACAGTGCATTCGTCGACTTCTTCGGCGAGGAAATCCCGCAACGCCAGACGGGTTTTCCACCGATCTAATAAGACAAGCCGTCTCACTAGTTGAAAAAGGGCGGCGGCCAGAACCGTCGCCCATTCTCATGCCGCCGGATGCTTGAGGAGACTGGGCGCCTTTGGACTACCATTTCAATTTTACCTATATCTGGCGGCATTTCGACCGGCTCGGGGATGGTCTCATTCTCAGTCTCGAGCTCGCCTTTGTTTCCATTTTGATCGGTATGGTGATCGGGCTCGTGCTCGCTCTTGCCTTCACCGATGGCAGCCGACCGGTTCGCCAAGCGGTGATGGGCTATGTCGAGATCGTCCGCAACGTGCCGCTCTTGTTGCTTGTCTATCTCGTCTTTTATGGCGTGCCCAGCATCGGCGGCTTCGAATACAGTGCCACGACGTCATTCATCATCACTCTTTCGGCCTACGCTGCCGCCCATTTGGTCGAGGTCTTTCGCGCAGGTCTCGATGCCGTGCCCAAAGGCTTGCTGGATGCCGGCAAGGCCGTCGGGCTCACACCCTGGCAGCGGCTCATCTACATCCGACTGCCGACCATGTTTCGGATCGTCCTGCCGTCGTTGAGCAATACCTACATCTCGCTCTTCAAGGACACCTCGGTGGCCTCGGTTATCGCGGTGCCCGAACTGACCTATGGAGCGCAGTGGATCAACTTCAACACATTCCGCATTATCGAAGTCTATGCCGTCGTCGCACCCATGTATCTCGTCACAGGCTATGCGATTTTGTTCACATTGCAGCGCCTCGAGCGCCGTTTCGTTGTAAGGCGTTAGCGGATGGAAGCGGCGATCACCAGCCTGCCCTTCCTGGTCGAAGGGCTGATTGTTACCCTCGAAGTGTCATTCCTCGTTGTGGCCATCTCTTTGGTCATCGGCGTGCTGATGGGCGTCGGATTAGTCTTCGGCCCGTTGTGGCTTTATTGGCCGATCCGGCTTTACAGTGACTTTATCCGCGGCATCCCCATCCTCGTCTTGATCTTTTCTGTTTATTATGCACTGCCGGCCTTCGGCCTCAATCTCAACAATTTTTGGGCTGCAGTTGCCGCCCTTACTGCATTCAAGGTGGGCCATGTGATCGAGGTCTTCCGTGGTGCTGTGCAATCAATCCATTACAGTCAAACCGAAGCGAGCAAAGCCATCGGCCTCACTTTCTGGCAGCGTCTCGCCTACATCATTCTGCCACAGGCGGTGCGCCGCTTCCTGCCTCCCTGGATCAACGCCGTTGCCGATGCCGTCAAGGGCAGTGCTCTCGTCTCGCTGATCGGCGTCGTCGATCTCATGCTGGCCATCCAAAAAGTCATTGGCCGGACCTTCGAGCCCATGCCGCTCTACATCACGGGCGCCATCATCTACTTCCTCATCAACTACGCTCTTTCCGCCACCTCGAGGCGGCTCGAACAGCGCTACGCCTACATCCGTGAATGATCATCAATGCCTGAACCCATTGTCGAAATCCGCAATGTCAGCAAATCCTTCGGCACGGTCGAGGTTTTGCGCGACGTGTCTCTCGAAGTCGAACCCGGCCAAACCGTCTCGGTCATCGGCCCATCGGGCAGCGGTAAAACCACGTTGCTTCGCTGCATTAACCTCCTTGAAACCTACGATGCCGGCAGCATCAAGGTCGATGGCACCGAGGTGGGCTACCGCAACAGTGGCAGCAGCCGGCGGCCGCGTAGCGAAGGCGAACTCGCCAAAATCCGCGCCGACATTGGGATGGTTTTCCAACTTTTCTTTCTCTTTCCGCATCTGACGGCCCGCGAGAATGTCATGCTCGGCCTTGTCAAAGTGCGGCGTAAAAAGAAAAGCGAAGCCCGCGAGATCGCGGATCACTGGCTCGACCGCGTCGGCCTCAACGACAAAAAGGACAATCTTCCGGCCGAGCTTTCGGGCGGCCAGCAGCAACGCGTTGGCATTGCCCGAGCGGTCGCCATGAACCCGAAAGTGCTTCTCCTCGATGAGATCACCTCCGCCCTTGATCCTGAGTTGGTCGGCGAGGTGCTGCTTGTCGTTCAGCGCCTGGCCCAAGAAGGCATGACCATGATCGTCGTCACCCATGAAATGACCTTCGCCCGCGAGGTCGGCGACCGCGTGGTGTTCATGGATGGCGGCCTGATCCTCGAGGACGGTCCCTCGGACGAGGTCTTGCTGCGACCCAAGCACGAGCGCCTCCAGGGCTTTCTCTCCAGTCTCAACCTTGCCGACATCCTGGAGCACGGCACATGACCAGTAATCGCCCGGATCCACGACCGCGTTACGATCTTCGGCCCGTCATCAATGTCTCGGGCACCATGACCCATCTCGGGGCTTCCATCATCGTCCCGGAAGCCATCCAGGCCATGGCCGCCATTGCCCCTGAATTCGTTGAGATGACCGAGCTCCACAAAAGGGCAGGGGCCGCGGTCGCCCGCCTATGTGGTGCCGAAGCCGGTACGGTCACCTCCTGTGTTTCCGCTGGGATCACACTTTCCGTCGCGGCCGCCATGACCGGCAACGATCTCGGCAAGATCGAACAACTGCCTGATACCGAGGGTCTCAAAAACGAAGTCGTCATTCAGATTGGCCATATGGTCAATTATGGTCACCCCCTCGACCAAGGCATTCGCCTCGCCGGAGCCAAGGTCAAAGCGGTAGGTCAGGTCACGAGCTGCCGACGTTTCCAGCTCGAAGCCGGCATCAACGAAAGGACCGCGGCGGCCGTCTACGTCGTTTCCCATCACACGGTCGAGTACGGCCAGCTCCCGCTCAAGGAATTCTGCGAGATCTGTCATGCCCATGGCGTGCCGGTCATCGTCGACGCTGCTTCGGAATATGATCTCAAGGGCTTCCTCGAAAACGGCGCTGATCTTGCCCTCTATAGTGGCCATAAATTCATCGGCGGGCCCCCCAGCGGCATGGAGGCCGGCCGCCTTGATCTCGTCCGCGCCGTCTACCTCCACAATTTCGGTATCGGGCGCGGCATGAAGCTCGGCAAGGAGACCCTTTGCGGTCTCATCGGTGCGCTTGAAGCCTGGGAACAACGCGATCATCAAGCGGTTCGCGAACGCGAAACCAGTTATCTCGAGCATTGGGAAGAACAACTCGGCACGATCGAGGGCATGCGTTTGGAACTAATTCCCGATCCAACCAACAACCCCCTCGACCGTCTGCGCATCCATGTCGATCCCGACGTCGCCGGCATTACGGCATGGGACCTCGCTATCACCCTGAAAGCCGGCGATCCGCCCGTCATTGTTCGTGATCACCAGATGGAACGAGGCTTTTTCGACATGGACCCCTGCAACCTTCATCCCGGGGAGGCCGAGGTCGTTGCACGCCGTCTCCTCGACGAACTCGCCCGCGCCAAGACCTCGCCCGTGCCTCCGAGCGATCTCGCCGATCGCGGTCGGGCAGGAAGCGCAAAGCTCAAATCCTGGTCGCCCGTCTAACGCGTCAGCGACACTCAATCCGCATTCACTCTAACACCGACGCTCAGGCACTGACCGTCTTGATTGCTTCGATGCACTCTCATGGGATGCATCAGAACTGAAATGTCGGTATGGTTCGTCAATCGAGATCCGCAAAAGCTGAAGTGCTAGAGATTGAAACCAACCATGAAGGCACACTTCCAAATGTTTGCGGCCTACAATCAGTGGGCTAATCAACGGGTCTATGAAGCCGCATCCGCCTTGGATGAAGATGAGCGCCAGCAGGATGTCGGGCTCTTTTTCGGCTCGCTGCATCGCACACTCAATCACCTCCTCGTGGGCGATCGCATTTGGATGCAGCGGATCACCGGCCGAGGAGTCGCACCCTCGGCCTTGGACGAACTACTGTTCGAGACGTTTGACGGGCTCAAAGCGGCACGCGCTGTCGAGGATCAACGTATCGTCGATCATGTCGAGAGTTATGACGATGAAGACTTCGATAGACCGCTGCATTACCGCAATGTTGCAGGAGACGCTTTCGAGCAGCCTCTTTCCGAGGTGCTCGCCCATGTCTTCAATCACCAGACCCATCATCGTGGCCATGCGCACGCAGCACTGACGCAACTCACAGGAAAAGCGCCACCGCTCGATCTGATTTACTTTTTGAGACGCTAGTGCCGGTTTCGGGTGGTCTTGCGAACCACCTCCGATCATAAACGCGATCGTTTGAATTGACGAGGCGTGGCTCATGCGTCCGATGACGCTTCAAGATTGGCTGATCTTGTGCCTATTGGCGCTGCTTTGGGGCGGCACGTTCTTATATTCCGAAATCGCGCTCGAGGCGTTGGGACCGCTTAGCATTGTCGCCATTCGCGTGACGCTTGCCGCCTTGTTTCTTTGGCTGATCGTCTTCGTGTTCGGCATCGAACGACCGCGCGGTGCCGCCATGTGGGGCAAGCTCTGGGTCATGGGCTTCATCAACAATGCTGTGCCCTTCAGCTGCATTGTCTGGGCACAGGTTCATATCACGAGCGGTGTGGCGGCCATCCTCAATGCCACGACACCGTTCTTCATCGTGATTGTCGCACACATTCTTACCGAGGATGAGAAACTCAACTGGAACAAAGGGATCGGCGTTGCTGTCTGGTTCTTGGGCGTCGTCTTGATGATCGGCCCGGGTGCCTTGACGCGCCTAGATTTCACATCACTCGGCCAGCTCACCATGCTATGCGCGACACTCTGTTACTCTTTCGCGGGCATTTGGGGCAAACGCCTCAAGAGCCTCCATCCGGTGATGGCAGCGACCGGGATGTTGACAGCGGCTTCCTCGATCATGATCCCGGTTGCAATCGTGGTGGAGGGTGCGCCGCAGACCTGGCCGCCCATGAATGCCGTGCTCGCCTTGTTGGCCTTCGCACTGCTCGGCACTGTCGCAGCATTTATGATTTATTTCCGATTGCTCAATACGGTCGGCGCCACTAACCTCCTGCTCGTAACATTTCTCGTCCCGCTCGTCGCCGTTACCCTGGGAACGCTTGTCCTTGACGAGCCGCTCGGAGGCGAGGCGATCATCGGCATGGTGACAATCGGTCTTGGGCTGGCGTTGGTCGATGGCCGCTTACTGCGATGGATTATTGCAAGAGATTATCGATGGCGACGGCAATGATCAGGATGGCGAAGGCGCGTTTGAGCAGTGTCGCTGGGACATGGCTCTGCAAGCGTGCGCCGAGTGGCGCGAAGACAAGACCGCCTGCACCCAGTGCCAGCCAAGCCGGCCAATAGAGATACCCGACAAAACCCGCCATACCGGCTGTATCGTTCCAACCGGTATAAATGTGGCTCAAGGTGCCGGTAATCGCGAGCGGCAGGCCGTTGGTGACACTCGTGGCTGCGGCGAGACCCACAGGCAGACCCATGAAGTTCAAGAACGGCACCATAAAGACGCCGCCACTAGCGCCGATAAGGGCGGCAAGGAAACCGATAACGAGCGCACCCATGACAAGATATAGGGCTGCCGGTCGATGACCCTCTTTCCTGGGTTCACCGCCGAACAGCATCCGTGCGGCTGCGAGGAGGAGTAGCACGGCGAAAATGATCCTAAGTTCTGCCGTCGGCAGTGCGTCGGCGACATGGGCGCCGACAATCACGCCGACGAGGCTCGCAGGACAAATAAACTTGACGGTGCGCCAATCGACATTGCCTGAACGTGCATGGGTCGTGGCGGAAGCGATGGCAGTGAGCGTGACGACCCCAAGCGATGTCGCCAGCACGGCATGCATCACGACGGTTTCGGGCACGCCAATATGGGGTAGGATATAGGTTAAGATGGCAGCAGCCGAAAGCCCGCTGCCACCTCCGACCAGCCCCAAGAAGAGGCCGCCCAAGGCACCCACGACCACCAGCAAGACAATGTCAAAAGGCTGCACGTCGATCTCGACTATCGAATTGAGGCGTTTTCTTGCCCCACTATGAAGCGCTATTTGCCGATCGACCCTAGATGGCAGGAGGTCACAGCGCCGGCGGCCATAGCTGGACGGCAAGCCAGTGGCCGACAAAAAAGGCGATCAGGCAGAAGAATAGACTAAGCAGAATGTTGGCCGCTGCGTGAATGATCGAGTGCTGTCTGTGGAGATCGAGGCTTTGAAAAGCGAAGCTCGAGAAAGTCGTAAACCCGCCGCAAAATCCGTAGATGATGCGGCGCTCTTCTTCGCCTTGAAAGCCCTCAAGGCCGGGAAGAACAACAAGTCCACCACCCAGGATGAAACATCCGACAACATTGACGATAAGTGTCGATAAAGGGAATCGATGGGTCACAAGGATCGTGATCGCATGACGGCACAGCGCACCGAGGCCACCGCCTAAGCCGAAGAGCGCATGGAGCATGAGATCACTCATGTCGCGCGCTCATCGATGCGCCGAACCAGGGATTCGGCGGCCACAGCCGCAGCAATGCCAAGCACCAACGAGGCGATTACGTAAGAGGCCGCTTCGCCGAATGCCTGCTCATCGGCGAGATCGACGATCTCATGGGTAAAGGTCGAAAAGGTCGAAAAACCGCCGCAAAAGCCAACCGCGCCAAAGACGACGGCGTGCTGGTGAATACGGCCCCGAAGCGCATAAACACCGCCGATGACGAATGATGCGACAACATTTATGACCAGGGTTGCGACCCAAGGGGCTTCAAACGGTGACAGCGGGCTCAAGGTCTCACGGGCAACCGAGCCGATAAACCCGCCGAGAAACACAAAGAGCCAGGATAGGGGTGACACGTCTCAGCCATCGATCCGGTTTTTATTCATGAGGACTAGAGCCTGAGCAGTCAGCCTTCGAAAACGTGGCATCCTGCAGCATGCTGGCCCTTCGATATTGTCTTCATCCCGACGCTTTATGTGGTCTTTCAATAGGCCCGCGAGCGGATCAAACAAATCGGCAAGAAAAACAAAACCGAGGAGCATCAAGCCATCGAAACGACATTTTAATCCGCAGGCGGCGGTCCCGCGATCAGGTCATAGTCGTCGCTGTCGGCGATTGTGCAAGTGACGATATCACCGGGCGAGACCTCGGTGAGGTCGGGGAGGTGGACACTACCATCGATCTCGGGGGCGTCAGCGTAGGACCGGCCAATGGCGCCATCTTCATGGACCTCATCGATGAGGACATCCAGGGTTTGGCCGATGCGTCGCTTGAGCTTTTCATGGCTAATGGCTTGTTGAATCTCCATAAACCGGTTCCAGCGCTCCTCCTTGACCGGTTCGGGGACGTGGCCTTTGAGGTGGTTGGCAGACGCACCATCGACGTCATCGTATCGAAAGCATCCGACACGATCGAGCCGCGCCTCGCCGAGCCATTGGAGAAGATACTCGAAATCTTCATCCGTTTCGCCCGGAAAACCGACAATAAAGGTCGAGCGAATCGCGAGATCCGGGCAGATGGCGCGCCAGGCCGCGATACGCTCCAATGTCTTTTCCTGATGAGCCGGCCTACGCATGGCCCTAAGGACGCTCGGGCTCGCATGCTGGAACGGGATGTCGAGATAGGGAAGAATCAGTCCATCCGCCATCAGGGGGATCAAATTGTCGACATGACGGTAGGGGTAGACATAGTGAAGCCGCACCCAGACACCGAGTTGGCCGAGGGCTCGAGCGAGATCGACCAGGCGGGCGGGGATATCCTCGTCATGCCAGCGGCTTGATTGGTGGCGGATATCGATCCCGTAGGCACTGGTGTCTTGTGAAATAACAAGCAGTTCCTGCACGCCGGCCCGAACCAGGCGCTCGGCTTCATGCATCACGTGGGATGCGGGTCTGGAGACAAGCTTGCCGCGCATCTGAGGGATCACGCAAAAGCTGCACTTGTGGTTACAACCTTCTGAAATTTTGAGGTACGCGAAGTGACGAGGTGTCAGCCTGATGCCTTCGGGCGGCACCAGATCAAGGAAGGGATCGGGTTGAGGCGGAACGGCATCGTGGACGGCATTGACCACCGTTTCATATTGCTGCGGACCCGTGACCGCGAGCACGTTCGGATATCGGCTGCGAATGCTATCCGCTTCTTTGCCAAGGCAGCCTGTGACGATGACGCGACCGTTTTCTTGGATCGCCTCGCCGATTGCATCTAATGACTCGGCTTTGGAACTATCGAGAAAGCCGCATGTATTAACGATGACAGCGTCGGCTTCGTCATAATCACTTGTCAACGCATAGCCGTCGGCACGGAGTTTTGTCAGGATCCGTTCGGAATCGACTAGAGCCTTCGGACAACCAAGGCTGACAATGCCGATTGTGGGCTGTGTTCGTGCTGAGTTCGTTCTAGTCATAGACCCGATATGCGGCTCTTCTCCCCAAATCCCAAGCCCAATCTCTCGACAGCCGAACAAGCATTGCTCAATGCCGAACGGCGCGGCTTAAAGCTGGCGATCAAGGGACGGACCGCAGCGCTCATCATCGTTGCAGCCTGGTTTGTGTTTGCATCGCTCGGAGGGCCGGATATCAGACCGGCGCTACCGGTACTGCCGTTCGTCGTGACGGGCATCATCCATCATCTCTTGATCGGAAGCCGGTTCGATCGGTGGTGGCTGAAATACATCTTCTTTTCGATCGATGTCCTAGGCCTAGGCTCGATTGTTGTTCTCGCCGACCTGAGCCAAGGCGGCGACGTCCCCCAGATTATCGCCTTTCGCGCCTATGGTCCCTACTACGCGTTGATCATGCTGCCTCTCGCGGCACTTTCATTGTCGCCTGGATTACTGCTTTGGACCGGCACAATGGTTTGTATCGCTTGGTGGGTTGCCTTCTTGGTGGTTGTCTCAGGCATGGATCAGACCTTGAGTTGGGGTGATCTCCCACCCGGACCGACGGCCGAGCAGTATCTGGAGGTTTTTCTCTCGCCGAATTTCATAGGCATGGGCAATCGCATCGAAGAGACCGCGTTCATCATGATGACGACCCTGCTGCTCGCCTTGGCGGTTCATCGAGCCCGCAGTGTGGTCCGCGCCCATGCGGATAGCGAAGCGGCTCGCGAACGGGTCGAGCGGGCCTTCGGACGCTATGTGCCCGAGCAGGTCGTCGATCGCATTCTCGAAGGCGGCGATGCCCTCGCACCGGCCGAGCGTGATGCAACCATTCTTTTTCTGGATATTCAGGGTTTTACGCGGCTTTCCGAACGTCTTGATCCAGCCGAGCTAATTGCCATCCTGAGCGAATTCTTCGATGAGGCGACAGAGGCTATTTCAAGGTTCGATGGTGTCGTTGTCGGCTATGCTGGCGATGCGCTGATCGCGAGCTTCAACGCGCCGCTGGCCAATGCGCAGCATGCCGATCAAGCGGTTCGCGCCGGCAAAGACCTTCTCGCAATGATCGACGACACGGTGTTTCGGGGTGAGCGCCTATCGATCCGCGTCGGTATCGCGAGCGGACCGATCGCTGCCGGCAGTGTCGGCGGACATCGCCAAAGCTATACGGTCTATGGCGACACGGTGAACCTCGCTCAAAGACTTGAAGAGGCCAACAAGACCTTCGGTACGCGGCTGCTGATTTCCGCTGCAACGAAGCAAGAGGCCCCCGGTCATACGACCCGATTTGTCGGCAATCTTCCAATCCGCGGACGCGAAGCCCCGGTAAACGTCTATGCGGTTGAGAGCTGAACAATTCAGCTAGCAATCACGCCTCCGACCTGAAGGATGAGATTCTAGACAAGTCTTAGGGATTGCCGCTGGATCATTCCGGACCGAACTGGCCAGCACTTGACCCGTTCAACTTACAAGGGCAGCACCAAAATGACCAAAGATTAGGAAGCTCCAACATGCTCAAGATTCAAGACATCCACGCCAAACACTACCGAATTCCTTTGCCCGTGGTGCTCAGCGATTCCACCCATGGGACAATCAAGGCTTTCGAGCTTGTGACGGTGCGAGTCCGCGACGATGAGGGTGTGGAAGGTGTGGGCTATACCTATACGGTCGGGAGGCTCGGCAGCGCGATCGCTGCGATCGTGCGCGATGAGGTACCCGAAATCCTGGCACGGGCCGATCCCGAGCTCATCGAGGCCAATTGGAAAAAGCTCTGGTGGGGGCTCCATTATGGCGGCCGCGGTGGACCTGCCGTATTGGCGATATCAGCAGTGGACATGGCACTTTGGGACATGAAGGCCAAGCGCGCGGGCTTGCCGCTTTATCGCCTCTTGGGAGGCCATGACCCGGCCGTTCCTTGCTATGCCGGCGGGATCGATCTCGATCTTTCACTGGAGGAACTCATCGCGCAAACCAAGGGCAATCTCGACAAGGGGTTTCGCGCCATCAAGATGAAGGTCGGAAGGTCCAAGCTCGATGAGGACGTCATCAAGGTCGCTGGCATGCGTGAATTCCTAGGCGATGGATTTCCGCTCATGGTCGATGCCAATATGCAGTGGAGTGTCGATCAGGCGATCCGCGCCGCGCGCGCCTTTCAGCCTTATGATCTCACCTGGCTTGAAGAGCCGATCGAGCCGGATGATGTTGCCGCGCACCAACGCGTCTTGAGTGAAGGCGGCCTGCCAATCGCCACCGGCGAGAATCTCCGCACACTCTGGGATTTTCGTCACCTTATTGCCAGTGGCGGCGTTTCTTTCCCCGAGCCCGACGTCACCAATTGCGGCGGCATCACGAGCTTCATGAAAATCGCTCATCTCGCCGAGGCCTTCAATCTGCCGGTGACATCCCACGGTGCCCATGACGTCACCGTGCATCTTATGGCCGCCTGCCCCAACCGAAGTTTTCTGGAGGCGCACGGTTTCGGTCTCGAACAATATATCGAGGAGCCAATGGCAATCGTCGACGGCAAGGCCATCGCCCCGGAACGGCCAGGCCATGGCATTGCGTTCGATTGGCAGGGGCTCGACGACTTTGCCGCCTAAGCGCGGGCCTTCGCACTGCCGGTAAGGCGCGTCTGCAAGAGGATGACAACGAAGAGAAAGGCGCCGCGAATGACCATTTGCCAGTAGGCCGAGAGACTAATGGTGCCGCGGCCATTCTCGAAATTGAGGATGTTGAACACTAAGCCCAAGAGGAGAGCGCCCGCCACTGTAGCCGGCACGGAGCCGAGCCCGCCCGTCAAGAGCGTGCCGCCGACGACGACCGAGGCAATGGCCGAAAGCTCCCAGCCCAGCCCCTCGAGAGGCTGACCCGCACCGAAGGCAGATGCGAGAAACACGCCTGAGACACCGGCACAACCACCGCTGAACACATAGACAAAGGCCTTAGTGCGCTCGACCCGGAGCCCCATCAGGTTTGACGCCTCTTCACCGCCGCCGATTGCGAGAATGGTGCGCCCCAGCGAGGTATGCTCGAGGATGAACCATGCGGCGATGACAATGACGATGACGATGACGATGGTCCAAGGAAGCACACCAAAGGCGCTGCCCATGCCGAGCCTGGTGAAATTGCTGCCCCAATCGACCGAGATGGTTTCGGCCCCGCTCAAGACGAGGGCACCGCCTTTGGCACCCAGCATGGCAGCAAGGGTGGCGATGAAGGGCGGCACGCGCATGGCGATAATGACAAAAGCGTTGATCGCACCAATCGCCATGCCGGCCAGAACACCGCCCGGCAGGGCCACTTCGATGCCGTAGGGGCTGAGATAGGCGGCGCAAACGGAGGTGAAGGCAGCGACCGAACCCACGGAAAGATCGATTCCGCCTGTCATAATAACAAAGCTCATGCCCACCGAAATGACGATGAACATCGAATTGTAGTTGAGAAATGACGTGAGATTGTAAGCGCTTCCGAAATTCTCGTAGCGGAGCAAGCCAAAAATAATCAGTGCCGCTAGGGCAAACCAAACGCCGATGGATTGACTATTGCCACGCACATAACGTCGAAGATCGATGTCGAAACTATTGGCCATGGTTAAGCTCTTCTTACGGTCTGCAAGTAGACGGCAAGAACAATGATGAGCGCCTTGGCAATCAGAGCAACTTCATCCTCCACACCATTGGCAAGCAATGTGTATTTGACGAGCTGAATGATGATGGCCCCAAGGACCGCGCCGAAAATCGGGGCTTTGCCGCCTTGCAGCAATGCCCCGCCTACGACTGCAGCCGCAATCGCGTCGAGCTCCATGAGATTGCCATTGCGGGCGGCATCGGAGGCGGAGTTGATGGCAACAACGATCATCCCGGCAAGCCCAGCCAGCGTCGAGCAGATGACATAAACGCCGATCTTGACGGTGCGTGCTGGGGCTCCTGCCAATCTCGCCGCACGCTCATTGCCGCCGATGGCGAGAATGTAGCGGCCGAAGATGGTACGCGACACGACCCAGAAAAGCAGGCAGGCGATGGCAAGCGCCAGCCATCCCTGAAACGGCAGTCCGAAGATCTTGCCGGTGCCGAGATAGCTGAAGGCGGGATTGGAAAAGGTCTGGAGATTGCCGTTGGTGAGGACTTGAGCGACGCCACGGCCGGATATGAAGAGGATAAGGGAGGCGATGATCGGCTGCACCCCCAAGAAACTCACGAGCACACCATTGAAGAGGCCGCAAACCATGGCGGCAAGTAATGGTAGAAAAAATGCTAAGAAGAGACCCTGTGCGGGATAGTCCACACCGAATTGTGACATGAAGATAAGCGGTGAAAGGGCACCGGCGAGCGCCATCACCGCCCCGACTGAAAGGTCAATGCCACCGGTTGCAATAACCAATGTCATGCCCATCGCGACAATAGCGATTGTCGCGACTTGACTGATATTGACAAACAGCGTCTGCAATTGAAGGAAATTCGGTGTGACAAGAATATTGAACAGGATCAACACGGCGAGAGCGACGACAATGCCGTGCTCACGGAAGAGACTCATCCCGATCATAGGCAGAGGCAGTCTTGGACGATCGGTATCGGAGGCCATTGCCATGGCTAGTGCAAGATCTCGGTGACTTGGGCTTCCGGACCATGATGTTGGGCAATGGCTTTGACGAGCGCATTTTCGGTGATTCCCGGATTGTTGAGCACGGTCACGGAGAAGCCGTCCTGCATTACGACAATCCGATCGGCTCCTTCGATAAGCTCCTCGAATTCCGATGAAATTAACACCACGCCGAAGCCACGACTGACATAGTCTCGAATGATGCCCTGGATTTCCAGCTTGGCACCGACATCGACGCCACGCGTCGGCTCATCGAGGATGAGAAGCTTGGGCTTAGTTGCAAGCCAGCGAGCCATTAGAACTTTTTGCTGGTTGCCGCCGGAAAGCTCACGGATCGGTTGATCCATATGGGCAGCCTTGATTCCCAAGGCCCTGATGAATTGTGCGACGAGATCCCGCTCGTGTCTGCGCTCGATCCGCCCGCCGCCTGCGAGCTTGGGAAGGACCGCGAGTGTCAAGTTCTCCCGTACCGAAAGTTGCGGCACGATGCCTTCTGCTTTTCGATCCTCGGTAAGAAAGCCGATGCCGGATTTTATCGCGTCGGTCGGACTCTTGGGGGCGAAGCGGCGGCCGTGTAAACGAGTCTCGCCATGTTGCAAGCTGTCCACACCGAAGATGGCTCGGGCAGCCTCCGTTCTACCGGAACCCAAGAGCCCCCCAAGCCCGATAATCTCGCCTTCTCGCACCTCAAGGCTAAGATTTCGAAGCCTGGTCCTGGTTGCGACCGCCCTTGCTTCAAGCAACATGCCACCCGACTTGGTGGCACTACCGCCGAATTGGGTCATGCCTTCCGATTGAATGGCATCGATGTCACGGCCGAGCATGTCGGCAATAAGGTGCAGCTTGGTGGTGGCTGCAATCTCTTTGCGTGCTACGGTTTGACCATCTCTCATCACCGTCACGCGGTCACAGATCTCGAACAACTCGTCGAGATAATGCGATACATAAAGAACCGAGACCCCGCTTTGCTTGAGCGCTCGGACAGTCCGAAACAACACTTCGACCTCGCGCTCGTCGAGAGATGATGTCGGCTCGTCCATGATGACGAGCTTGGCATTCAGCGATACCGCGCGGGCAATGGCCACCAGCTGTTGCACGGCAGTTGCATAGTCGCCCAGTGGTGCCCGCACATCGATATTGATCCCAAATCGAGCGAGGATTTCCGTTGTTCGAAGATGCGCTGCCCGCCAATTGATGATGCCGCCCCAGATTCGCGGCTCGTAACCGAGCACGACATTTTCGGTGACACTGCGCATTGGAACCAGATTCAGTTCCTGATAAATCGTCGAAATGCCCTCGTCTTGGGCTTCGCGGGGCGATCCGATACTGGAGGGTCTGCCATCGAAAACGACCTCACCGGAGTCTTTGCGATAAACGCCGGTGAGGATTTTGATCATCGTCGATTTGCCGGCGCCGTTCTGGCCGATCAGTGCATGAACTTCACCAGCCTCGATGCTCAAACTGGCAGCACTGAGTGCGGCGACACCGGCGAAAGCCTTGTCGATACGGGTCATCGACAAGAGAGGCTCGGTCATGACTTGGCCTCGAAACGTCTGGGCCGGATGACCCGGCCCAGTCTTGTTGGTCTTAGTACGCTTCGTCGATGTGATCGGCCGCGTTGTCTGCAGTAAAGATACGATCCTCGACCTTGACCCATGGCTCGATTTCTTCACCTGCCGCATACCGCTTCATGGTCTCGCAAGCGAGCGGACCGAAGAAGGGGCTGGATTCGACCGTTACACCCATCTTGCCGTCAACGATCGCCTGGAGTGCATCGCGGGTGCCATCGATCGAAACCACGAGCACGTCGTCACCTGGTGTACGGCCGGCAAGCTCAAGAGCCTGGATGGCACCGATCGCCATTTCGTCGTTGTGGGCATAGACGATGTTCACGTCGGGATGCGCTTGAAGCAGGGTCTCCATGACTTGACGCCC
The DNA here is from genome assembly GCA_964412385.1 of uncultured Geminicoccaceae bacterium. Lineage (GTDB taxonomy): Bacteria > Pseudomonadota > Alphaproteobacteria > Geminicoccales > Geminicoccaceae > JBGSYN01. The sequence goes on along the minus strand of CAYPOV010000001.1, from coordinate 3,489 downwards.
CTGGTCACGGGCGAAATCGCCGGACTGAGACGCAACGATCTCCATATTGTCATGTTGGGCCATGACGTCATCGAAACCCTTCTTGCGGTCATTGGCCGGTGACGAACCCGTGGTTCCCTCGAGTTCGACAATAATGCCTTGATCACCCTCGAAATTCTCGAGCGTCCACTCGGCAACCCGGCGGCCCTGATCGACGAAGTCCGATCCCAAGAACGCCACATAGTGGTTGCCGGCCTGGGCAACATTCGGATCGACCGAACGGTCGACAAGGAATGTCGGAATACCGGCGGCTTTGGCCTTCATGACGGCCGGAATAAGAGGTTTTTCCTCACGAGGCGGCAGAAACAGCACATCGATTCCTTGAGCGATCATCGAATCGACATCGGCAACCTGCTTGGCAGCCGATCCGGCGGCATCCGTCGTGATGAGGTCCCAATTGCAGTCTTCAGCGGTGTCTTGGAAAGACTTGGTCTCGGCAATACGCCAAGGGTTGTTGCTCTCCATTTGCGGAAACCCGACCTTGTAGCGCTCCTTTTGCTCGAGCGGTGGAAGGTCTTGGGCGTTTGTTGTGGAGATCGCGAGTAAGGCCGTGAATCCGGCTGCTGCCAGCGATAAGATCGTTTTTTGCATCATGCTCTCCCTTCGTGTTGCGGCATTGCCTGCATGATCGGAATAGACATTGTATGCATTGTCCGTCAATTAATATTTATTAATTCCCGCTCACGAGGTGGACGGTCTTTCCAATCAATGAGTCTGGACTTGAGAAAAACAGATCCTTCGCAAACCGATGCGGCTAATCAGCCGCCGACGATCGGGGTGGGCCGTGTGCGCGGTAGGCGGCGCGTGACAATGATGGACGTGGCGCGCGCAGCGAACTGCTCGCAATCGACCGTGTCGTTCGTCCTCAACAACAATCGCTCCGTGCAGATTTCGGAGGCGACACGCAATCGGGTCTGGGAGGTCGCGAGGGAGCTTGGATATCAAGGTGCAACGACACTCAATGGCGAGGCCCAACCCGCGACAGGTGATCGCGTCATCGCCTTTCTGGTCGATAGCATGTCGACGAGCTGGGAAACCGCGGTTGCACTCGAAGGCGTTCGCCAGGCAGCCCACGTACGAGGCATGATCGTTCTGGTTGCCGAAACTCAAAACGATCCACGCCTCGAACCGAGGACACTCTCGGCAATGCTGGCACGCCGCGTTGAAGCGGTGCTGTATGCCTGCGTCCACACCAGAAAAGTCGTGCTTTCCGACGCCCTTCAGGGCGCAGGTGTGCCCGTCATTCTCTTAAACTGTTACACCGACAATGACGCCTATCGCGCTGTCGTGCCGAGTGAAATTGCGGGTGGACAGCGGGCCACCCGATACTTGATCGATGCGGGGCACACCAGGATCGCGACAATTACAGGTGAGGCCTATATGGAAGCCGCGAATGCGCGCCTAGACGGATATAGGCGAGCCTTGGCGGAAGCCGATATCCCCTTGGATTCCAACCTCGTCAAAGAGGGTAATTGGACGGCTAGTTCAGGCTATTATGCGACCAGAGAATTGCTCGAACGCGATCGGCATCCAACGGCGATATTCTGTCAGAATGACCGTATGGCAATCGGCGCCTATGAGGCACTCAAGGAAGCAGGGCTGGTCATTCCCTACGACATCTCCGTTATCGGCTATGATGACGAGGAAATCTCGCGTCATTTGATGCCACAACTCACAACACTGGTGTTGCCGCAACGGGCGATGGGACGTTGGGCCATCGAGCAGCTTGATGACATGACGACAAATCCTTTAACCTCTCCACGTTTGACAAGGCTCGAGTGCGAGCTGGTCGAGCGCGATTCGGTTGCACCGCCGAAAGGAAAAAGGGACGATGAGGGAGGCATTTGATCATATTGTCGTAGGCGGCGGCTCTTCGGGCTGTGTCGTCGCGGCGAGGCTCGCAAGCGAGGGCAAGGCACGCGTGTTGCTCTTGGAAGCCGGCTATTCCAATCGCCATCCCTTGCTCGATATGCCCCCCGGCATCTTCAAGCTGATCAATGGCTCCAAGTTCATGAGCTACCACAAAACACCGCCTCAAGCCCATCTCGACGGCCGCCAGCACGATATTCCCCAAGCCAACGTCCTCGGCGGCGGCTCTTCCGTCAATGCCCAGGTCTATATGCGCGGCCGTCCATCCGATTATGATGAATGGCACGAGACGTTGCGTGGCAATAACGACTCAATCGGCTGGAGCTGGGACGATGTGCTGCCGCATTTCAGGGGGATGGAGGGCAATAACCGGCTCAACAATGAGCGCCACGGCACGGAAGGACCGCTGCTGGTTTCGGATCCCGGCCACATCGACGATTGGTCAAGATGGTTTGTCCAAGCCGTCCAAGCCATGGGCGAGCCGTTTACCCCGGACTTCAACGGCCCGACACAACGAGGCACCGGTTTCTATCAATTCATGAACCGCCGCGGAAAGCGAAGTTCGGCGGCTTATGCCTATCTCGCACCACAGGAGAACAATCCGAACCTCACCGTGCGGCTCCGAAGCCAGGTTGAGCGGGTCCTTGTCGAAAACGGCCGCGCAATTGGTGTCGCCTACCGCGATCAAGCGGGCGGGCGCCACGAGGCCTATACCGAAGGTGACGTGGTTCTCACCTCAGGCGCGCTCATCACGCCCAAAATCCTCATGCTGTCCGGAATCGGCCCTGCTGATCACCTCGGAGAGCATGGCATTGACTGTGTCCTCGATCTGCCGGGTGTGGGCCAAAACCTGATCGACCATCCCGAAGTGCCGATCATCTCTCAAGCCGACGGACCCTACGGATACTACAGGCAAGGTGAGGGCTGGCGCATGTGGCGCAATGGCCTGCAATATCGGCTTTTCGGGACTGGGCCGATCACGACGTCGGGTGTCGAGGCAGGCGCATTCGTCAATCCCACGGATCGCGAGGCGCCGCCGACGATCCAGGCTTTTTGCGTGCCCATTATTTATCTGGATCGCGATATTCTGGGAACGGTCGAGGATGGCTATGGCATGACCATCACCACGGTGTTGGTGAAACCGCGATCGCGTGGTGATGTTCGGCTGGCATCGGCCAATCCCAGTGATATGCCCGTCGTTTCGCCGAATCTCCTGAAAGATCCGACCGACATGCAGGAAATGATCGAAGGCCAACGATTTTTCATGGAGGCATTTGAACAGAAACCATTGGCCGATCGCATTAAGGGGATTGTGGCACCCGATCCTCATGATCGAAGTGATGAAGCCATTGCAACCCACTGCAAACGGCGAGTTAAGACCAATTACCATCCGGCTTCGACAGCGAGGATGGGCGCTGACGGCGATCGCATGGCAGTCTTGGATGCCAAAATGCGCGTTCGCGGCATCGAGAAACTGCGCGTCGCGGATATGTCCGCTGTCCCCAATATCAATGCTGGCAATACCATCGCACCTGCGATGATGTTAGGTGATCGCTGCGCCGATTTGATCATGGGCTTGCT